>DASPGF010000153.1:0-2273 GCA_035620755.1 Myxococcota bacterium | reverse complement strand
GCGACGTCGAGGTACTGCCACTTCACGTCCTCGCTTGCGAATCCCGTGAAGCGCACGCGCTGGGCGATGCCGAGCTCGTGACACTGGCGCTCGAGGTCGACGCGCAGCGGCCCTTCGCCGACGACGATCAGCCGCACCGATGGATCGGCGAGCCGGGCCACGACGCGCAGCAGCTGGTCGAGCCCCTTGCGCGCGACGAGCCGGCCCACGGTCACGAGCACGCGATCGTTTTCCGTGAGCCCGAGCGCCGCGCGGGTCGCGCGCGCGCAGCGCATCGGCGTGAACGCGAGCGGAATCGTGTCCACATGCGACGCGCCGTAGATCTCGCTCGTGCGGCGCGCCGTGTCCTTCGACTGCGCGACGACGCGGTCGCTGTTGCGAATCACCCAGCGCACGGTCTCGCGCAGGCCGGGCGTGCGGTGCGGCGAGAGCCGCTTGCTCGGGTCCCAGATGTCCCCGCCGTGCACGGTGAGCACGTGCGGCACGCGCGCGCCGCGCGCGAGCAGCACGCCGCTCGGGCCCGACGGAACCGCGAACGAGCTGTGGACGAGATCGAACGGCTGCGCGCGCAGCAGCGCGCGGCCGCGCCGCAGGCCCAGCGGGAAGAAGCTCAGCATGGAAATCAAGCTCGCGGTCGCGTCGGCCGTGCGCATCCAGACCGGGACGCGGATGATCTCGAGCTGGCCCTGCACCTCTCGCTCCGCGAGCCCCTCGCGGCCCGAGGTGAGCACCGTGACGTCGACGTGCGTCGCGAGCTCGCGCGCGAACGCCTCGAAGATCACACCGCCACCGCCGCCGAGCGGCGGGTACTCGTAGGTGTTGATCAGGACGCGTTTCGGCTCGCGGCCCGCGGAGCGCGACACGTTCGCTGCGCCGTGTTCGGCCGCCTGCGTGCGATCATCCAACGAAGGCACGCTCAGTGCGCTCCGCTGCTGTGGGTGCGCGCCTCCGCGATCGCCGCGCTGAGCTCTTCGTGCGCGACCTTGCCGATGACGATCCGGTACCACAGCTCCGCGTTGAGCAGCAGCCACAGCCGGTTGCCGTGATCGGCGCGGCCCGCGCGGTGCTCGGCGAGCAGACGGCCGACCGCGTCTTTCTGCACGATCCGCTCCGAGACGAGCGACGCGTTCTCGAGAAACAGCTTGAACAGCAGTGCGTACTCATCTCGCAGCATATAGGGAAGCGCGGACGAGAAGCCCTGCTTGGGGCGCCGCAGCAGCTCGGGCGGCAGATGGCGCCTCGCGAGCGCGCGCTGCACGCGGCGCAGCGAGCGGCCGCGCACCTTGAGCCGCATCGGAAGCCTCGCTGCGAACTCGGCGAGCTTGTGGTCGAGGAACGGGCTTCGCGCCTCGAGGCCGTGCGCCATCGTCATGCGGTCGAGAATCATCACGGGGTGGTCGGGCATCCGCAGCTGGCTGTCGGCGTGAAGCATGCGGTCGATCGGATGCTCGGCGCGCGCGTTCTCGTAGGCGGCGACGATCGGCGCCGCAGGGTCGGCGCCCGCGAGCTGCGCGCGGAACTCGGGCGTGAGCAGATCCTCGCCCTCGTGCCCGAGGAAGTAGAAGTAGCCGAGACTCGCCGCGTAGCGCTCCCCGCCTTCGAGGAACGAGAGCTGGTGCAGCCACTTGAGCTGGTGGGTGCGGCTCTTGTACCAGCCGCCGCCGTCGCTCTCGCGAAGCCACGCACCGAGCACGCGCTCGCGAAACGCCTTCGGCAGCAGCGCGTAGATGCCCGCGAAGCGGTTGCCGTAGTAGCGATCGTAGCCGCCGAACAGCTCGTCTCCGCCGTCGCCGCCGAGCGCCACCTTGACGTGCTCGCGCGCGAAGCCCGCGATCAGGTAGCTGCAGATCGCGAGCGGGTCGGAGGGCTCGTCGAGCTGCGCGACGAGCATCGGCAGCAGGCGCAGCAGCGAGGGCTCGATGGCGCGCTCACGGTGGATCGTGCCGTAACGTTCTGCGACCGCGCGCGCGGCGGGCGCCTCGTCGAATTCGCGATACTTGAGGCTCCCCGAGAAGGTCTGGATCGGCTCGTCGAGCACGAACTTCGCGAGCAGCGCAACCACGAGCGTGGAATCGAGCCCGCCGCTGAGGAACGCGCCGATCGGCACGTCGGCAATCATATGCGCACGCAGGCTGTCGACGATCTCCTGCTCGAGGCGATCGGTCAGCTCTTCATCGCTGCCCGCGTGCTTGGGCTCGTACTCGAGATCCCAGTAGCGCGAGATCTCGAGCCCGCGCTCGAAGTCGAAGCTGAGCGTGTGTGCGGGCGGGAGC
>DASPGF010000152.1:0-7152 GCA_035620755.1 Myxococcota bacterium | reverse complement strand
CCCCGCGTCGCCTCGCGAACGAAGCGCGCCCTTCGCGGCGTCGCCGGGCGATGGCTGGCGGGGGAGCGGGGCGCTGCTCGTGGTGGAGGACGAGCCGGCGCTGCGGCGTATGACGGCCGGAATGCTCGTGGGAGCCGGCTTCCGCGTGCTGACCGCCGCCGACGGCCGCGAGGCGCTCGCGCTGTTTCGCGCGCACCGGCACGAGGTCCGCGCGGTGCTGCTCGATCTCACCATGCCGGGAGTCTCCGGATCCGAGGTGCTCTCCGCGCTGCGCGCGCTCGACCCCGACGTGCGCGTGGTAATCTGCAGCGGCTACAGCGAGGTCGAGGTCTGCTCGCGCCTCGACGCGATTCCCGACGCCGTGCTCCTCAAGCCATTTCGCCCGCGCGAGCTGCTCGCGCGGCTGCGCGAAGTGCTCGAGCGTCCGCGAGGCGCGACGCCGCGCCGGCCCGAGAGGCGTCGCGGGTCGGGTGGCTCGACGGATCCCGGCGCGTTCGAGAAGCTCTGAGCATGAGGCTTCTCATCTTCGTGCTTTCCTACGACGCCGAACGTCACATCGAACGGGTTCTCGAGGAAATTCCTCCTGAATTCAAGAATGCGTCGAACGTCCAGATCCTCCTGATCGACGACGCCTCGCCGGACGACACCATCGGAGTGGCACGCGCGTACGCGATGCGAACGGGCTTGCGGAACATCCGGTTGCTGAAGAACCAGATCAATCAGGGATACGGCGGCAACCAGAAGATCGGCTACACGTACGCAATCCGTGAGAACTTCGACGTCGTGGTGAGGCTGCACGCAGGTGACCAGTTCACGCCGAAGGTATTGCAACTGCTCGTCGAGCCCTTTGAGAAGGATCTCCAGGTCGGATGCGTGCTGGGTGCGCGCTTCGGCCCGCGCCACTCTCCCCTCGAGGGAGGCATGCCGCTCTTCAAGCTCGTCGGCGACCGCATCTTGACCGCTACCCAGAATCGCTTGGCCGGGGTCCGGTTCAGCGACTGGCATACGGGCTACCGAGCGTACTCTGTGCGCGCTCTGTCTCGAATCGCCTTCGCGCTCGATACCAACGACTTCCACTTCGATACAGAGATCCTGCTCCAGCTGATCCAGAGCGGCTCGAAGTTCGTCGAGGTCGACATCCCCGCACACTGCGGAAGCGGAGCCTGGCGGGCCCACGGCCTGCGCTACGCGAAGAACGCGCTGAAGGCAAGCGCCAAGTTCATGCTGCAGAAGCATCAGCTCTTCTACGATGTTCGCTTCCATCCCGATGTCGCGATGAGCGACTTCGAGGGCGAGCCGCCCGAGCCGGTCTATCGGGACAAGCTCGATTCGCTGAGCCCTCATTCGATGGTCTGCAGCGCTGCGAGCTGGGTGCCCGATGGCTCGACGGTGCTGGACGTCGGAAGCGCGTCGGGCTATGTCGCGGAAGAGCTGACGCGGCGAAAGTCGTGTCGGGTGACCGGCGTCGACGTCCTTCCCGCGTCGCAGGTATCGAGCCGGATCTTCCGCTACGAGCGGATCGATTTGGAGGCCGACGAGGAACGACTGCACGCGTTGGTGGACAGCGGGAACTTCGACGTGATCCTGATGCTGGATCTGATCGAGCACGTCGCGGCCCCCGAGCGCTTCTTGCTGCACCTGTCCTCCCGGCCGTTCCGAAGCGCGCCGAAATTCATCTTCAGCACGGGAAACGTGGGATTCGTGGTCATCCGGCTGATGCTCCTCCTCGGGCATTTCAACTATGGCCGGAAGGGGATTCTCGACATCACCCACAAGCGCCTGTTCTCGGTCCACACATTCAGGAACCTGCTGGAGCAGACGGGCTTCGTCACGCAGCGCGAAGCCTATTTCCCGTTTCCCTTCCGGGCGCTGGGCCTTTCCGCGCGCACGTCGAGATTCCTGGAGAAGGTCAATGTGCTGCTGATCCGGATTCGGCCGCGCCTGTTCTCCTACCAGGTCATGCTCGAGGCGATTCCGCTCACGACACCCCAAGCGACGCTGGAGGAGAGCATCCGATCGGAATTCGGATCCCGGCTGGATTCTGCAGCTCCGCGCTGAACGGTTGCAGCCGATCGAACGGCCCGGTCTCGACCGCAGCTCCGCTCGGCTGGGGCTCGAGCTCGCGGCTCAGGGCGCCTCGTGGGTGCCGCGATTCGCGACTCGCTTCCAACCGTGGCGGAGGACGACGAGCCCGACCCCCGCCAACACCGAGAGCGACAACGGTGCGAGGAGAGGATATTCGGGGGGCGCCTTGGAGAAGAGGTCCCTCAAATAGATCGCCGGGACGTAGGCGGCGCCGCAGTACATGCTTCCGCGCAGCGCTCCGAGAAGATTGACCAGGGACGCATAGATCCACGCCAGCAGGGTGTGCAACGCGAGAATGGGGTGGCTGCCCCGGCGCTCGGCAATTCCCGCAATGCCGAAGCTCGCCCAGAAATAACAGGGCAACAGGTAACGGGCACCGTACTGACAGTTGCCTCCTGCCCAGGTGCAGTCGCGGGTGTTGGCGATGAAGAGCGCTTGCAGCAGGACGATGCATCCGATCAGCCACGTCTGTTTGCGCAGGCCCGGGAGGAGAAACAGGCCGAGCACGCCGAAGATCATCGTCGTGTTGTACTTGAGGACGCTCGGCTCTCCAAAGAGAAAAAGGTTGTGCAGATTGGCCGCGAACGCTTCGGGCTGGAGCCGCGTGAAATGGCCCGCGAGGCCTTGCACGTGGACAGCCGTCGTGAGCGGATTGCCGAACAGCCAGTGGTTGTAGACGCCGAAGGGAATGCAACCGAGCGCGAGCCCCACGGCGAAAGCGGGTTTGTGGCGAGCGGGAAGCCGGAAGAACCCGTACGAGGCCACGAGCCCGACCGAGAATGCCCCGAGAAGCGAGGCGAACGACGTGAGGGTCACGAGTGCGCCGGCGAGAACGGCGAGCCGGCGCTTGCCTGCCGTTCCCGCGCGGAGCAGACGCTCGAGGCAATAGAAGCCGGCGCCCAGCACCGCGACGCCGATGATGTCGTGATGGGCAACTCCGGAATAGGCAAAGGCAGTGGAGGCGAAGCCATAGCTCAGGGCCGCCGCGATCGCGGCAAGCTTCGAAAGGCCCCAGAGGTCGTGGAGGACGAGAAAGATCAGCGCGACGGACAGCGCGCACATCGAAGACGAGCTCAGCCAGGTGACCAGCGCCGAGGCGAGATCGTAATCCTTGGCGTACGACAGCCCGAAGCGATGCAGCATCCAGTACACCGCGGCTCCGAGGGTGAACTGCGCGGGCTGCTTGTTCGCGAAGTATTGATCGCCCACTTTGACGACGTCGCCGCCAGCGCCTGGAAGGGCGAACGTTCCGCGCTCCACGAGGGACTCGACACCCCGCTGCTGCAGCGTGTACGCGCGCAGATTGGCGGAGTTGATGAGCAATCCATACGCGATCCATGTGCCAAAGAAGAGCAGCGCGGCCGGGTGCCGTACGGATCGAAGGTATTTGATCACACTCCGGAATCTAGCAGTGACTCGGCGGGCGTCAGAACCCCGTTACGGCGAAGAACTTTCCCGGGCTCTCACCTTGTGGATCGACGGACCCCGTGAGCAGAACGATCGGTGCGAAGCATTCGCGTTCGATCGAAACCACGTCGACGAGCCTCCCGTCGCCGCTCTGAGGGAACGGCACGGCCCGCGTGCGCGCCGATTCAGCGGGAATCCCCGCCTCGTCGTGGCAGACGATCCGCGCGAGCAAGTCGGGCGAGGGATTGAAATGAAGGTCTTCGCCCAGGTCGTCGAGGCGGGGAGCTTCTCGGCCGCCGCGCGCCAGCTAAATCTGCCAAAATCGTCGGCGAGCAAGTACGTCGCGCAGCTCGAAGATCACCTCGGCGCGCAGCTGCTGAACCGAAGCACCAGACGGCTATCGCTCACGGAGGTGGGGCACGCGTTCTACGAGTGCTGCGCGAAGATCGTGCACGACGTCGAGGAAGCGGAGCGCGCGGTAGCGCGTGCGGACGAGGCGCCTCAGGGATTGCTCAAAGTCAACGCGCCGATGAGCTTCGGCCAGCTTCAGCTCGCGCCGCTCATCGCCGAGTTTCTCGCGCGCGAGCCGAAGATTCGGATCGAGCTCGCACTCGACGATCTCCCGGTCAATGCGATTGCGGGCGGCTTCGATCTCACGATCCGCGTCGCTCCTCCGCTCGCCGATTCGAGCTTGATCGCGAGGCGGCTCGCACCCAACCGCATCGTGGTCTGCGCTGCTCCGTCCTACTTCGCACGCCGCGGTGTTCCGAGCACGCCCGCGGATCTCGTCGATCACGAGTGCCTGCTCTATACGTACCTCTCGTCTCGTGATACGTGGCACTTCGCCGGCGCGGCGGGCGAGCAGCGCGTGAAGGTTTCGAGGCGGCTCCGTGCGAACAACGGAGACGCGCTCCGGGACGCCGCGATCCAGGGTCTGGGGCTCGCGCAGCTTCCGACGTTCATCGTCGGCCCCGATCTGCGGAGCGGCGCACTCGAGGCCGTGCTCGTGCCGTACGAGGATCATTCGACTGCGATCTGGGCGATCTACGCGCCGCCGCCGCGCCACCTCTCGGCCAAGGTGCGCGCTTTCGTCGACTTCCTCACGCAGCGGCTCGCGCGCGAGCCCGCGGGGGAGACGCCCGATCGAGGCGCGGGTCGACACGACAAGGCGGATCGCGGCCAAGGCCGATCGAATCTCGGTCTCACGCGCGACGGCGACGTCGATTCAAGGCCACAAGCAGCGCCGAGCCACCGATGAGCGCGAGCCGCGGATCGCGCTCGCAGTGAGTCTCGAGATCCGATTGCGTAGCAGCGCTCGTCGCGGACTCAGGTTTTCGGCGGAGTCGGCGCGCCCGGCTCGCCGCGCGCGCGGCGCGCGCGCTCGAGCGCGCGACGCGTCCACTCGTGATTCGGCTCGCGCTCGAGCGCCTGCGCGAGCCAGGCTTCCGCGAGCTGCGGCTGACCGAGCTGGAGGCGGACGCTGCCCGCGCTGCGCAGCAGCGCGACATCACCAGGGTCGACGGCGAGACCTTCTTCGTATGCGTCGGCGGCGCACTGGAGATCGCGCTCAGCTTCGAACGCGCGACCCAAGCCACCCCACGCCGCGACGGTCGGAAGCGAACGCGCGCTCTTCTCGAACTGCACGCGCGCCGCGGCGTAGTCGCGTTGCTCGAGCAGCGCGCGACCCAGGCGAATGCGCTGCACGGGATGATCGCGGCCCAGCCACTCGAGCGCATCGAAGAGCTTCGCGGCGAGCCGCTCTGCGCCGAGGCTCTGCGATTGATGGCGTGCGAGCTCGCCGAGCTCGATCGCGAAGCACGCAGCGCAGACCGCCCAGATCGCCGTCGAAGGGCGTTGCCAACGCGGAACGGGTCGAGCGTCGCGCTGCGGCTGCGGTCGACCGTCGCCCTCGCGCAGCAGCGCGCGCGCGACACGGCCGTCGCGAAGCTTCCAGACGGCTCCGTCGAGCATGAAGTGGTGGAGGTTGATGGCTGCGAAGATCAGCGTGCTCAGACCCTGGTCCCAGCTCAGCGAGCTCCCGAGAAGGCTCGGCGCGAACAGGATGCCCGGCACGATGATCGCGGCGTTTCCCGCGAGCGCGGCCTTCAACAGGTAGTTCGGGAGCTGCGTATGGGTCGCGCTTCGCTTCGCGTAGTGGAACGCAACCCAGAGGTACTGTAACGAGTGCGCGGCGGAGATCCAGATCGCCGTGAACGCGAGCGCGCGAGCCGACCACGCGTGCGTGATGTCGAGCAGCGATGGAACCGCAAACCAGAGCGCCTGCGACAGCACGAGCGGGCACACGGGTGCGAGCTCGCGAGCGCTCGCGTGTCGTCGGAGCATCGCGAGCGCAGCGGCGACGCACGTCACGTACGCAATGCCGAAGCCGAAGAACAACGGGGCTGCGACAGCATTCGGAATTCCGAGCCGTATCAGCGAGGGGTCGGTGTAGAGCTCGCTCCGCGGAGGGGCCTGGAGGCTCGTCGACCCCTCGACGTGGAGCGCGAGGAACGCGAGCGCGAACGAGAGCGCGAACGATGCGTGGAGCAAGCGCTTTGCGCGCGCCGGGACGTCGACTCCCGCGCGCCGCAGGAACATCAGGGAGATTCCGTAGTTCTGACCCGCGAAGTGCCATGGGCTCCAGCTGAAGTAGATGGTGACGAGCAGCGCGCCCACGGTCGGCTCGTAGAGCCCCGCCAGGAACACCGCTGCGAGCAGCAGCGTCGCCCAGCCCGCAAACAGCGCGTAGCGGTGGCGCTCCTCGCGCTGCTCGTAGACGCGCAGAAGCGTCGCACCATAGTGTGGGCCATTGATGAGGATCGCGATGATCCAGATCGCCGTGAACGACCAATCGGATGCCACCGCGCCGCGCGCGACGAGCCATAGCAGCGGGACGCTGAGCAGGTAGCCGCCGCCCGCGCCGATGAGCAGATCCGGGAGCGGGCCCTCGAGCCAGATCGGATCTCGGCGCGTGGCGTTGGGTGTCTTCGCTGCCAAGGTGAAGCCTCGCGAGTCGCTGCGCGTACGCGCCGACCGGAGCGCGCGAATCTACCACCGCCGCGGCGGCTCGGCGACGAGCGCGGCGACCACTGCTGCGAGCCCGTCGACGACGCTCGCCATGCGCGCATAGTCCAGGCGCTCGGGCGTGTCGCGCAGCGTGTGGTAGTGCGGGTCGCGAAAGACCGCGGTGTCGGTGACCATGATCGCGGGCACCCCGTGCGCCCAGAACGCCCAGTGGTCGGACCATGCCACGCCCGGGATGAACCCGGGCGCTGCGACACCCTCCGACGCGACCGCGGCGCGCGAGTCGCGGAACGCGGCGATTGCGCGGCGAGCCAGTCCGCGCGACTGGGGGTTGGCGACGAACGCGACGAAGTTGCCCCGGCTCGGATACAGCAAGCCGAAGCCCGCGGGATAGCGCTGGCTGTGGCGCGCGTCGGAGAAGTACCCGAGGCTCTCGAGCGAGAGCATCGCGACCACGCGCTCCGCGCGCGCGAGGCTGCGCTCGGCGTAGAGCAGGCTCCCCATCTCGCGCGTCTGGAAATGCGGCGGCTCCTCGTTCGCGAATGCGACGAAGCGCAGCGTTCGCTCGCGCGGCAATGCCGCGACGCGTTGCGCGAGCTCGAGCAGCACCGCGACGCCGGACGCGTTGTCGTTCGC
>DASPGF010000151.1:0-6610 GCA_035620755.1 Myxococcota bacterium | reverse complement strand
CGCGAGATCGACCTTTCGCAGCAGGTCGTCGCTCAAGTCGGCGCTCTTGTACGTCGTGCCGTCGAGATCGAGCTCGCGCACGTGGGGGTCGGAGTACTGGATCTCGGCGCCCTTCTGCGCGAGCAGGCGCATCACGTCGAGCGCGGGCGATTCGCGCATGTCCGAGACGTTCGATTTGTAGGCGACGCCGAGGATCAGGATCTTCGCGCCGTTCACGGCGATGCGGTCCTGGTTGAGCAGATCGGCGATGCGGTCGGCGACGTAGCGCGGCATCTGACCGTTGATCTCGGTCGCGAGATCGATGAAGCGCGCCTGGAAGTTCAGCGAGCGCATCTTCCACGAGAGATACGCGGGGTCGACGGGGATGCAGTGGCCGCCGAGGCCCGGGCCGGGCTGGAACTTCATGAAGCCGTAGGGCTTGGTGGCGGCGGCGTCGATCACCTCCCAGACGTCGAGGCCGAGCCGCTCGCACATCAGCGCGATTTCGTTCGCGAGGCCGATGTTGATCGCGCGGAAGGTGTTCTCGAGCAGCTTGACCATCTCGGCGCTCTGCGTCGACGAGACCGGCACGATCCGGTCGAACACGAGCTGGAACACGCGCGTCGCGAGATCGGTACACAGGGGCGTCTCCCCGCCGACGACCTTCGGTACCTCGTGGACCGCGAACTGCTTGTTGGCGGGGTCGATGCGCTCGGGCGCGAACGCGATCGCGAAGTCCTCGCCGGCCTTGAGGCCACCGGCCTCGAGCATCGGCACGTAGAGCTCGTGGGTGGTTCCCGGATACGTGGTGCTGCCGAGGATCACGAGCTGGCCCGCGCGCAGGCACTTCGCGATGTCCTCGACGGCGCGCACGATGTAGGAGAAATCGGGGTCGCGCGTCTTGGTCAGCGGCGTCGGCACGCAGACGTTGATCACGTCGCAGAGCGCGAGCTCGCCGAAATCGCTGGTCGCGCGCAGCTTGCCCGCGGCGCGCGCGTCCGCGAGCTCGCGCGTCGGGACATCCTCGATGTAGGAGACGCCATCCTGGATCGAGCGAACCTTCTGCTCGTCGAGATCGAAGCCGATCACCGCGACGCCGGCCTTCGCGAAGCCGACCGCGAGCGGCAGCCCGACGTAGCCGAGCCCCATCACGCCGACGCAAACGTCGCGCGCGTCGATCTTCGCGCCGAGCTGCTGCAAGGGCTTCACGTCGCGCTCCCCGATGCGGGCGGCCGCCCCGTTCCCTGTGCGCGCTCGGCGCGGAAGTAATCCGCAAAGTACGCGTAGCCGGAGCCGAGCGTGAGCGCGGTCGCGAAGGCGAGCAGCGCCAGCCCGATGTCCTGGAACGAGAAGACCAGCCTCGGATAGTGGAAGATCATGGCTCCGATCGCGACGTTTTGCGAGAAGGTCTTGAGCTTTCCATAGCCCGAGGCGGCCATCACCTGGCCCTGCGACGAGGCGAGCCCGCGCAGGCCCGTCACGGCGAGCTCGCGGCCGACGATCACCACGGCCATCCAGGTCGCCCAGCCCGGAATGCGGTCGGTCGCGACGAGCACGATCAGCGCCGTCGAGACGATCAGCTTGTCGGCGAGCGGGTCGAGCAGCTTTCCGATGCGCGTGACCTGCTGGCCGCGACGCGCGAGCCAGCCGTCGAGCAGATCCGAGAACGCCGCGATCGCGAAGCACCAGCCGATGAAGAGGCTGCCGGGCCGGTCGTCGAACCACGGCAGCAGCAGCAGGATCGGCACGACTCCCACGCGCACGACGGTGATCGTGTTCGGAACGTTCCAGAACTTCTCGCGCATGATCCGGACCGGCTCGGCCGCGCGACGGGCCGCGCCTACGGGCCGGTCATCGACCGAAATCGCCATGATAGTGGCGATAGTAGGTCATCACGCGCTGCACGTAAGCCCGCGTCTCGGGATAGGGGGGAATGCCGCGGTAGCGGTCGACCGCCGTCGGACCCGCGTTGTAGGCCGCGAGCGCGCGCGCCATGTCGCCGTAGCGGTCGAGCATCTCGCGCAGATAGCGCACGCCGCCGCGCACGTTCTGGTCGGCCTCGAATGGATCCGTGACACCGAGCTGCAGTGCGGTCATCGGCATCAGCTGCATCAGGCCCTGCGCGCCCTTGCGCGAGACGGCATCGGGGTCGAAGCGCGACTCCGCGGCAATCACGGCCTTGACGAGCGCGGGCGAGACGCCGTGCTCGAGCGCGGTGAGCCGGATCAGCCCGTCGTAGCCGATGTAGCGCGGCACGCGCACGTTCACCTCGTGCGGCAGCCGCGGGCGCGGCATCGCGACGTAGCGCGGGTCGTTCGGGACGTTGCTGAAGTGGACCACGCCGCGCGCGTCGACGAAGGTGTAGATCTGGCCGCTCGCGTGCGCGCCCGCCGCGGCGATCAGCGGCAGGCCGCAGAGCAGCGCGCGAATGGGTGCCATCAGCGAGAATCGACGCGGCATTGCGTTTCCTCCGCTCTCGGCCCCTCCGGGTTGCTGGCCCAAGCGATCGCCCCGCGGGGCGTCGCTCGACCGGCCGAGACCCCACGGGTACAATCCGGCCTCGACCGCCAAGGGCCTCTAATCGGAGAATTTCGGGCTCTCCCTTAGGCCCCCCACCCACGCGCAGAGCGCCCGAGACGCCGGCGGAGCCCCCCGTGCCCGAACGCCACGATTCCGACGTGCTCGTGATCGGCAGCGGCATCGCAGGGCTCTTCTACGCGCTCCGGGCCGCCGAGCACGGAACGGTCGCGGTCGTGACCAAGAAGCAGGTCGCGGATTCGGCGACCAACTGGGCGCAGGGCGGCATCGCGGCCGTGCTCGGCCGCGGCGATTCGTTCGACGCCCACGCGCGAGACACGATCGCCGCGGGCGCGGGGCTGTGCCGCGAGGAGGTGGTGCGGCACGTCGTCGAGCGCGCGCCCGCGATGGTCGATCAGCTGCTCAAGCTCGGCGCGGATTTCGACCCGGCGGGCCCCGACGCCGCGGGAGCGGGCGTCGAGTTCGACCTCGGGCAGGAAGGCGGCCACAGCCACCGGCGCATCCTGCACCACCGCGACGCGACCGGCCGCGAGATCGAGCGCGCGCTGATCGCGCGCGTGCGCGCGCACCCGAGGATCGCGCTGTTCGAGACCCACTGCGCGGTCGACCTGCTCAGCGCCGAGCGCGCGGGGCTCGCGGGCGCGAACCGCGCGCTCGGCGCCTACGTGTTCGACGCCAAGAGCGGGCGCGTGCAGCGCTTCTGCGCGCACGTCACGCTGCTCGCGACGGGCGGCGCGGGCAAGGTCTACCTCTACACGAGCAACCCCGACATCGCGTCGGGCGACGGCATGGCGATGGCGTATCGCGCGGGCGCCTCGCTCGCGAACATGGAGTTCGTGCAGTTCCACCCGACCTGCCTCTTCCACCCGCTCGCGAAGTCGTTCCTGATCAGCGAGGCCGTGCGCGGCGAGGGCGGCATCCTGCGCACGGCCGCGGGCGACGCATTCATGGAGCGCCATCACCCGCTCAAGGATCTCGCGCCGCGCGACGTGGTGGCGCGCGCGATCGACAGCGAGCTCAAGCGCTCGGGCGACGATTCGGTGTTCCTCGACATCACGCACCGGGACGCCGCGTTCCTGCGCGAGCGCTTCCCGACCATCGACGCGCGCTGCCGCAGCTACGGCTTCGATCTCACCCAGCAGCCGATTCCCGTCGTGCCCGCGGCCCACTACTGGTGCGGCGGCGTGCGCACCGACCTCGCGGGCGAGACCGATCTGCCGAACCTGTTCGCGGCGGGCGAGGTCGCGTGCACGGGCCTGCACGGCGCGAACCGGCTCGCCTCGAACTCGCTGCTCGAAGCGCTCGTGTTCGCGGATGCGGCCGCGGTCGCGACGCAAGAGCGGCTGCGCGAGCTGCGCGGCGAGCCGATCGCCGCGCCCGCGTGGGAGGAAGGCGGCGCGAGCGAGAGCGAAGAGGCCGTGGTCATCACGCAGAACTGGGAGGAGATCCGGCGCCTGATGTGGAACTACGTCGGGATCGTGCGCAGCGACCGGCGCCTCGAGCGCGCGCGGCGGCGCATCGAGCTATTGCGCGAGGAGATCACCGAGTACTACTGGGATTGGAAGCTCACGCCCGATCTGATCGAGCTGCGCAACCTCGCGACCGTGGCGCGGCTCGCGATCGAATCCGCGGCGAGCCGGCTCGAGAGCCGCGGGCTGCACTACAACATCGACCACCCCGAGCGAGACGATGTGCGGTTCAAGCACGACACGATCGTCTCGCGCTGAATCGCGCAGGCGCGACGACATCCGCTTAAAACGCGACACCATCGCCTTGCGATGAGCCGCGCGAGCGTACCGCCACTCGTGCACGCGAGCGCGCAGGCGAGGCGCCGCGAGTGCTTCGGTGCTCAGCTGCGAACGATCGCGATCGAGCCGAGATCCGCGAGGAACGCGATCGCGCGCAGGATCTCGACGTCGGGCTCGGGGATCATGTCGACCACGCGGCGGATCGTGAACTCGCCGCGCGCGAGGTCGAGCACCGCGTCCTCGAGCTTCGAGGTCTGCGCGCCCGCAGGGCCCGCGGGCGTGCTGCGGAAGCGCAGCTTGGCGTCGTCGGGCAGCGCGCTGCGATCCATGCGCGCGAGCTCGTCGTTGAGGCGCGTCGCGTCGAGCAACGCCGCGTCGAGCGAGATCGGCGGCTCCTCGACCTCGCTCGGCTCGAGCCGCGCGTGGAACTCGAACGCGCCGTCCGCCCAGGCCATCGCGCGCGCGAGCGCCTTGACGCCGCTGATCGCGCCGAGCTGCGCGTAGCGCAGCAGCTGATTCTCGAAGCCGATGCGCGCCTCTTCGTTGTCGCGCGTCAGTGTCAGCGTGCCGCTCGGCGCGGTCTTGCCGAGCATCTGCAGCAGATTCGGCGGACCGATCTCGGCAAGCGAGCCGTGCATGCCGCCGAGCCGCCGGCTGTGCTCGGCGCTCTGCAGGTCGGCGATGAAGCGGCGCACCTCCTCCTGCTGCTCGGGCGGCGGCTCGAACTCGATCGCGAGCGCGACCACGCCGCCCTGGCTCGCGACCTGCCGCGTCACGCGCGCGTCGACGCTCAGCGACTCGCCGCTCGTCGGGTGGTCGATCGCGAGCTGGACCGTCGTGCCCACGGGCACGGTGTCGCCGGGCACCGACACGAGAACGCCGCAGAGGCTGATGTCGCGCGTGTGTCCGGCGAGCGAGGCCTTGGGCGTGCGGATGCGGATCGGCACCTGCGCGGGCATGCGCGGCGCCTTGCGCCGGCCGGTCTCCGCCGGCTGCGGGCGCGGCGCGCCCGCGGTGCGCACGAGCGGCTCGAGCGCCGCGCGCAGCGCCGTCTGGCTGAGCGCGAACTGGACCGCCACGCCCGGCAGCGCGCCGGCCTGCGCCATCTCGGGCGGGATGATGTGCACGACTTCGCCGTCGAGCCGAACCCGCTCCGGCGAGCCCGCGAGCGTGAGCTGCACCGATACGAGCTCGCGCGGCTCGACGCGCTCCTCGGTCGCGATGAACACGCCGCCGTTGATCAGGTTGGCGGCGTGCTCGCGCTGGAACTCGTCCGCGCTCGCGAATTCCCGCTGGAAGAGCCGAGACGGGGCCGGCAAGGCGCTTTCCTCGCTCGAAAAATCGGAAAATCCCGCTCGCGTTATCGGCCGCCGGACCCAGGGGCTCAACCGCGCGGGCGCCGAGGCGTCTCCGCGAGCGAGGGGCGGCCGGGTGCGCAGCCCTCCGCCCAAGCCCTCGCGATGATTCACCTTTTTTGGCGCGATCAGCTCGCGAACGCGCGCTTCCGGCACGCGCGGGGGTCGAGCCCGCGCCTGGCGCCGCGCGATGGAGCTCCGAGTGCGGCGATCAGCGGGGTGCGCTCAGGTCTCGTCGTCCTCGACGCTGCGGAACAGCGAGAGCTGCGGCGGCGCGTCGTCGCGCTCGACGGCGACCGGGTACTCGTCGGAGAAGCACGCGTCGCAGAAGCCGCCCTTGAGCGCCTTCGCGCTCGCGCGCAGCCCCTCGAGCGAGAGGTAGCCCAGCGAATCCGCGCCGATGATCGCGCAGATCTCGTCGACCGTGTTGTTGCTCGCGATCAGCTCCTCGCGCGTCGGCGTGTCGATCCCGTAGTGGCAGGGTCCGATCGTCGGCGGCGCCGAGATGCGCAGGTGGACCTCGGACGCGCCCGCGTTGCGCAGCATCGCGACGAGCTTGATCAGCGTGGTGCCGCGCACGATCGAGTCGTCGACGAGCACCACGCGCTTGCCCTGCAGCACGCTCGAGACCGCGTTGTGCTTGACCTTCACGCCGAAGTGTCGGATCGACTGCGTCGGCTCGATGAAGGTGCGGCGCACGTAGTGGTTGCGGATCATCGCCTGCTCGTAGGGGATGCCGATCTCCTCCGCGTAGCCGAGCGCGGCGGTGTTGCCCGAGTCGAGCACGGGCACCACGAGATCGGCGTTCACGGGGTGCTCGCGCGCGAGCAGCCGGCCGAGCTCCTTGCGGTAGGCGTAGACGTTGTGGCCGTTGAGGTTCGAGTCGGGCCGCGCGAAGTAGATGTATTCGAAGATGCAGAAGTGCTCCTTGATCTCCTTCTTGAACGGGCGCAGGCTGCGGATCCGTCCGCGCCGGATCACCGCGACCTC
>DASPGF010000150.1:0-5536 GCA_035620755.1 Myxococcota bacterium | reverse complement strand
AGTGCGCGCTCTCGATCAGCAGCTCGGTGGTCGCGGCGCCGACCTCGGAGTTCGCGCCGCCGATCGCGCCCGCGAGCGCGATCGCGCGCTCCGCGTCGGCGATCACCAGATCCTCGTCCGAGAGCTCGCGCGTCTCGCCGTCGAGCGTGACCAGCTTCTCGCCCGCCATCGCGCGGCGCACGCGGATCGCACCGCCGCGGATCTTCGCGAGGTCGAACGCGTGGAGCGGCTGCCCGAATTCCAGCATCGCGAGCTGGGTCGCGTCGACGACGTTGTTGATCGAGCGCAGGCCCGAGGCGGCGAGCCGCTCGACGAGCCGCTTCGGCGAGGGGCCGACGTTTACTCCGCGCACGATGCGCGCCGCGTAGCGGTGACAATCCCGCGCGGCCTCGATCTCGACGCGGATCGCGTCGGCGGCCGGCGTGCCGCGCTCGGGCGGCGCGCAGTCGGGCACGCGCAGCTCGCCGCCGAACAGCGCGCGCACCTCGCGCGCGACGCCGAGCACGGACGCCGCGTCGCCGCGGTTGGGCGTGATGCCGAGCTCGAGCTCGCGCGCGCCGCCGCCGAGCGCCTCCGCAAGCGGCGCGCCCACCCGCGCGTCGGCGGGGAGCACGAGGATCCCCTCGTGGTCGTCGCCGAGCCCGAGCTCGCGACTCGAGCAGATCATGCCGTTCGAGGTCACGCCGCGGATCTTCGCGCGCGCGAGCGGCGTGCCGTCGGGCAGGCGAGCTCCGACCGGCGCGAACGCGATCTTCTGGCCCGCCGCGACGTTCGGCGCGCCGCACACCACCTCGATCGGCTCGCCCTCGCCGATGTCCACGCGGCACACGGAGAGCCGGTCGGCGTTGGGATGCGGCGCGCGCTCGCGCACGACGCCGACGCGCAGCGCGGAGAGGTCGGGCCCCGTTGCACTGAGCGCGACGTCCTCGAAGCCGCCGACCGTCAGCCGCTCGACGAGCTCGGCATCGGGCGGCAGATCGATGAACTCGGCGAGCCAGTCGAGCGGCAGCCGCATCAGAGCTGCTCCAGCACGCGCAGATCGCCGTCGAACAAGAGCCGGATGTTCGGGATGCCGTAGCGAAGCAGCGCGGTGCGATCGACGCCCATCCCGAACGCGAAGCCCTGGTAGCGCCCGGCGTCGATCCCGCAGTTCTCGAGCACGCGTGGATGGATCATCCCGCAGCCGCCCCATTCGATCCAGCCGCTGTTCGAGCACACCGCGCAGCCGCGGCGCTCGCAGAGTCGACACGCGTAATCCATCTCGGCCGAGGGCTCGGTGAACGGGAAGTGGTTGGCGCGAAAGCGCAGCTCGATCTGCTCGTCGAGCAGATGGCGGCCGAATGCGTAGAGCACGCCCTTCAGGTCCGCGAACGTCACGCGCTCGTCGACGAGGAAGCCCTCGATCTGGTGGAACATCGGGTAGTGGCGCGGGCTCAGGTCGTGCCGGTAGACGCGCCCGGGCGCGATGAAGCGAAACGGCGGGGTGCGGCCGCTCATCGCGCGGATCTGCACGTTCGAGGTGTGCGTGCGCAGCACGTTGCCATCCTCGAGGTAGAAGGTGTCCTGCTCATCGCGTGCGGGGTGCTGCTCGGGGATGTTGAGCGCCTCGAAGTTGTGGTACTCGGTCTCGACCTCGGGGCCCTCCTCGATCGAGAAGCCCATCGACGTGAAGAACGCGACCATGTCGCGAAACACGCGCGTGACGGGGTGCAGGTGGCCGAGCCGCGGGATCTCCGCGCCGGGCAGCGTCACGTCGAGCCGCTCCGCCTCGAGCGCGCGCTCGCGCGCGCCGTGCTCGAGCGCGCTGCGCCGCTCCGCGACCGCCTGCTCGATGCGCTGCTTGCTCGCGTTCGCGAGCTGGCCGACGCGCGCGCGCTGCTCGGCGTCAAGATCCTTGATGCCGCGCAGCACCTCGGCGACCGAGCCCTTCTTGCCGAGGAAGCGCGCCCGCACCTCGGTGAGCGCCTGCAGCGTCTCGGCCGCGGCGATTGCGCGGCGAGCCTCGGCTTCGAGCCGCTCGAGGTTGTCGACGCCGGTGGGCATCGGCGCGTGCGCGCCTAGGCGGAGTGCGACTTCGCGAGATCCGCCAGCGCGCCGAACGCCTTGGGATCCGACACGGCGATTTGGGCGAGGATTTTGCGGTCGACCTCGACGTTCGCGAGCTTGAGACCGTTGATGAGCCGGCTGTAGGAGAGCCCGTGCTCGCGCGCCGCCGCGTTGATGCGCACGATCCACAGCGCGCGGAAGTTGCGCTTGCGCTGCTTGCGGTCGCGGTACGCGTAGCGCCAGGCGTGCTCGACGGCCTCGCGCGCGGTCTTGATCAGCTTGCTGCGCGCGCCGTAGTAGCCCTTGGCCTGCTCGAGGATGCGGCGGTGGCGCCGGTGCGCGGCGACGCCTCGTTTGACTCGCGGCATGTGACTTCCCCTTTACCCCTCTTCCCTTCTTCCGTTCTTCCGCTCTTGCCTTCTCCGCTCTTTCCTTCTTCCCCTCTACCGCTTCCGACCCGCGGCCGACGCCCGGTCGGATGGCCGCCCGCTAGAGGTACGGAATCATCTGCTTGATGCGCTTTTCGTCCACGGCATCGACGAGCGCATCCTTGCGCAGGTGTCGCTTTCGCTTCTGCGTCTTCTTGGTGAGGATGTGCTGCTTGTTGCGGCGCATCCGCACGATCTTCCCGGTGCCGGTCTTCTTGAAGCGCTTGGCGGCGCCGCGATGGGTCTTGACCTTCGGCATGGCGTCGAATCCTCTCGCTGCTGCGCGCCGCTGCGCACAGCGCGGTTACGCGTCCAGTTTGTTTATCGCGCCGCTGGTCGCGTCGCTCGCATTTGCCGCGCCGCTGGTCGCGTCGCTCGCGCTTGCCGCGCCGCTGCTCGCCGCCTGCGCGGCATCCGCGTCCGCGGCGTCCTTCTCGACCGCCTTTGCGGCATGCGCTCGCTTCGCTTCGACGATCGCCTCGCGGTTCGGAACCAGGATCATCGACAAGAAGCGGCCCTCCATGCGCGGCGGGTTCTCGACGTTCGCGATGTCGCGCAGCAGCTCGGTCACGTGCTCGAGCTGCCGGTAGCCCATCTCGCGGTGGACCATCTCGCGGCCGCGGTACATCAGCGTCACCTTGACCTTGTCGCCCTCGAGCAGGAAGCGCCGCGCGTTCTTCACCTTGAAGTCGAGGTCGTGCTGGTCGGTTCGCGGCCGCAGCTTCACCTCCTTGAGCGTGGCGGTGTGGCCCTTGTTCTTGCCGAGCTTCTTCTTGCGCTCGTACTTGTAGCGCCCGTAATCCATGATCCGGCAGACGGGCGGCTTCGAGCCGGGAGCGACCTCGACGAGATCGAGGCCCGCTTCCTGCGCGCGCGCCAGCGCAGCCGATGGAGTCATCACGCCGAGCTGCTCGCCGTCGTCGGCGATCACGCGGATCTCCGACGAGACGATGAACTCGTTCATCCGGGGCACATCCTCCTTGTTCGAAGCCTTCCGAAAGTCGGCGATACCTCAGTCCTCCGAGCGAGACGCGCGACGTTCGCGCACATCCGCAACAAGCTCTTCGATCAACCGGTCGAGCGCGACGGCCGCGCCCGCGGCCTCCGACCCGCGCCGGAAGCGCGGCGCGACGGTTCCGTCCGCCGCCTCCTGATCGCCCACCACGAGCATCAGGGGGATCTTCTGGATTTCGGCTTCACGGATCTTGAGGCCGAGCTTCTCGTTGCGCGCATCCAGAAAAACCCGAATCCCTGCGGCCTCGAGCGCCGCCTGAACCCGGCCCGCGTACTCCCGGTGGCGCTCGCCAATCGGTAGCAGAGCGACCTGAACCGGCGCCAACCACAGTGGAAAATCCCCGCCGGTCATCTCCGTATACAGCGCGATGAAGCGCTCGAGCGAGCCCAGGACCGCGCGGTGGAGCATCGCGGGCTGGTGGAGCTTATCGTCCCGCCCCACGTAGCGCAGCCCGAAGCGCGCGGGCATTGCGACGTCGATCTGGAGCGTCGAGAGCGTCCAGGCGCGGCCCATCACGTCGCGGAAGTCGCACTCGATCTTGGGGCCGTAGAACGCGCCCCCCCCGGGCTTGGTCGCGCGCGGGTAGCCCGCGCGCTCGACCGCCTCCGCGAGCCGGCGCTCGGCGACCTCCCAAGCCGCGGGCTCGCCGCTGAACTGCTCCGGGCGCGTCGAGACCGCGACCTCCGGCCGGGCGAGGCCGAGCGCCTCGTAGATCTCGCGCGTGAGCGCGAAGAACGCGTCGAGCTCCGCGCCGACCTGCTCGGGCTCGCAGAACACGTGCGCGTCGTCCTGCGCCATCGAGCGCACGCGCGACAGGCCCGTGAGCGTGCCGCTGCGCTCGTTGCGGTGCAGCCGCGAGAACTCCGCGAAGCGGATCGGCAGCTCGCGGTAGGAGTGCTTCTCGCTCGCGAACAGGTGGCAGTGGCCGGGGCAGTTCATCGGCTTGACGCCGAGCTCCTCACCCTCGTCGCCCTCGAGCAGGAACATGTCTTCGCGGAACAGCTCGTAGTGGCCCGAGGTCTTGAACAGCTCCGTGCGGAACAGCTGAGGCGTCATGACCTCGCTGAAGCCGTACCGGGGATACAGCGAGCGGATGAACTCGACGAGCCCGTTGTAGAGCAGCATGCCCTTGGGGAGGTAGAACGGCGAGCCCGGCGCGATCGGATCGGTGAAGAACAGGCGCAGCGCCGCGCCCACGCGCCGGTGATCGCGCGCGCGCGCGTCCTCGAGGCGCGCGAGGTGCTCGCGCAGCTCGCGCTCGGTTGCGAACGCGATCCCGTAGATGCGCTGCAGCATCGGGTTGCGCTCGTCGCCGCGCCAGTAGGCGCCCGCCGACTCGATCAGCTCGAACGCGCCGATCTGGTCGGCGCGCTGCACGTGCGGCCCGCGACACAGATCTGCGAACTCGCCGTGGCGGAAGATCGTGATCGGCTCGCCGTGCGGAATGTCCGCGATGCGCGAGACCTTGAGCATCTCGCCGCGCGCCGCGAAGAACGCCTCCGCGTCCGCGCGGCTCATCACTTCGCGGGCGAACTCGGACCTCTCGCCGATGATCTTCCACATCTCCTTCTCGATGCTCTCGAGGTCGTCGGGCGAGAAGGGCCGCTCGACGAGGAAATCGTATTGAAATTTCTCGCTGTGATCGGTGCGCCCGACGTCGACCTGCGCGCTCGGAAACAGGCGCTTGACGGCGTCGGCCATCACGTGCTCGGCCGAGTGGCGGATCACCTCGCCCGCCTGCGGATCGTCGGCGGTGACGATCTCGAGCGAAGCGTCCGCCTCGAGCGGCGCGCGCAGGTCGGTCAGGCGCCCGTCGACGCGGCCCGCGATCGCCGCGCGCGCGAGCCCCTTGCCGATGCCGCGCGCGACGTCGAGCGCGGTCGACCCCGCGCGCACCGCGCGGCTGCTGCCATCCGGCAATCGGATCTGGATCTCGCTCATCGGAGCTCGGGGCCCATCGCGCGCACGCATTCCCGGGTCGCTCGGCGGCCGCACGCCGCCGCTCGCGCCGCGGCGTGCGCAGCGCCGCGCGCCCGCTCTGGGGTGG
>DASPGF010000149.1:0-3254 GCA_035620755.1 Myxococcota bacterium | reverse complement strand
GCCCGTCGTGCGCGTGGATGCGATGGCGCGAGATGCGTCGCGATCCGGTGCGGGCTGCGCGGCTGGAGGTCGTTGCCCGGCCGCGGGAACTCGCAGCCGTGCACCCGTCCGCACCCTGCGCGCGTCGTCGATTCCATTCTCGAACATGAGCTGCTCGACGCGCACGCCGTAGCGCTGCGCGATTCCGGACAGCGTCTCGCCGCTCTCCACGCGGTGGACGATGGGCTGCGCGGCGCCGGTCGCCTCGGGAGTGGGTTGTGCGATCGCGAGCGCGCTCGGCGCGAGCGCTGCGACGGCCAGGAGCAGCGCTGCGCGCCGCGGGAGTCGGTGCGTCACGCTGTGCTCCTCTCGGCTTGCCCGGCGGGAGGGTAAGCGATCGGCGCGCGTTGCAAAGGCTTCCGAAGGTCGCGGGCCGCGGCCGAAAAACCGCTGCGGGTCGGGGAATTGGCTCGAAAGGCTCGCGTCGATTCGATACGCTGGCGCGCGCCAGTCCCCCCAAGGAGTCAGCGTGGATCCGAGCGAGTCGATCGCCCATTTCACCCGGATGTGCGACGGGACGCGGCGGGATTACGAGATCATCGAGCGCGCGCAGCTGCCGTTCGTCGAGGCGCTTCCCGACCGCGTGCTCGAGCACCTGCGAGGCCTCGCAGGAAGCTATGGCGGCATGCTCGTGGACCGCCTGACGCACAGCCTCCAGACCGCGACGCGCGCGGAGCGCGATGCTCGCGACGAGGAGTACGTGGTGTGCGCGCTGCTCCACGACATCGGCGACCTGCTCGCGAGCCACAATCACGCGGACCTCGCGGCGGCGATCCTCAAGCCGTTCGTGTCGGAGCGCAACCTCTGGATCGTCGCACAGCACGCGGTCTTCCAGGGCTATTATTTCTGGCACCACATCGGCGCGGACCGCAACGCGCGCGAGAAGTTCCGCGGACATCCGTACTTCGACGACGCGGCGGAGTTCTGCGAGCGCTACGACCAGTGCTCCTTCGACCCGGACTACGACACGCTGCCGCTCGCGCACTTCGAGCCCGCGCTGCGGCGGGTCTTTGCGCAGCCGAAGTGGTCGGAGTACCGCAGCTAGCCCGGGCAGTTCCGTTTCCGTCTGAGGGGTCGGCGGCTGGCCGGGGCCCAGTTGGCCTTGGCTGGACCAACTGGGGGCAGCTCCGTTTCCGTCTGAGGGGTCGGCGGCTGGCCGGGGCCCAGTTGGCCGTGCTGGACCGAGTCGATCGGAGCGCGCGGCGCGCTCAGCGGCTCGCGAGCGCGCGGACCATCTGCTCGACGATCGCCTCGTGCGCGAGGCCGCGGCAGTCCACGCGGATGTCGGCCCAGCGCTCGTAGAGCGGTCGGCGCTCGTCGAGCAGCTCGCCGAAGTCCTGGCCCGGGCCGCGGATCACGCCGCGTTGGTCGAGATCGCCGAGCCGCCGCTCGAGCTCGTCGAGCGGTACGTCGAGGAAGATGCGGCAGCCGATCCGCCCGAGGTGCCGCATCGCCGCTTCGCTGTAGACGACGCTTCCACCGGTTGCGACGACCGTGCGCGAGCAGTCGAGCGCGCGCACGATTCGCTCCTCGATCGCGCGAAACGCCGCCACGCCGCGCGATGCGATGATCTGCTGCAGCGAGGCACCTTCTGCCTGCTGGATCAGCAGGTCCGTGTCGAGGAAGCTGCGCGCTGTGCGCTTGGCGAGGAGCACGCCGAGCGTGCTCTTGCCCGCTCCGGGCATCCCGATCAGTGCGACGTTGTCGCGCGGGTCGCTCATCGCAGCGGCAGGCTAGCCGAGCCTTCCGCGGGCGGGCACGCGGTGGTGGCGCCGCGATGCGGCACGAGCCGCGCCTCCGATGTAGGATTCCGGCCGCGACTCGCCCCGATTGCGGAGCGCGCGCGTGAACTCGATCCTCCGGTCGGGATCTTCAGGCGGAATTGATTCCGCAGGCTGTCGAGGTGGGCGGGTGAGCAATGGGTAATGGCACTGGCAAGGTCGACGGAAGCGGGGGATGCGCATTGTCGTCGAGACGGATCGCAGCGGCGGCGCGGATCGCGCTGGCCGCACTGGTGGGCTTCGGGCTCGGGGCTCGATCCGCGCGGGCCGACTCCGTCGACGACAGCACGACGGTCGCACTGACGACCCTCGGGCCGGGCGGGCTGCTCGCGATCGGCTGTATCGCGTTCGCGGCCCTCACCGACAACGAGGAGAAAGCCGAAGACGCCTTCGACCGCAAGGGCTTCGCGCTGGGCGCGTCGGGCAGCTACGCGCGCCAGGATTTCGACAATTCGCCGAATTTCGTTCCGTTCGCGACGAGCCTGTCGGGCGTCGACGACGACGCGCTCGGCTTCAGCGTGCGCGGCGGCTATCGCTGCAACTCGTATCTATCCGCGGATTACCAGTTCGAGTGGCTGGATGCGTTCGAGGGCACGGTTCCCGGTCGCGCGGCCGGGACGCTCGACGATGCGCGCTTCGAGCCGCTGGTCTTCACCTCGAACTTGAAGCTGCACATCCTCACGGGACGCATCCAGCCGTTCGTGCTGATCGGCCCGGGCTTCATGCGCATGGAGTCGAAATACCATCAGCGCTCGCCGGCGCTCGGCACCCCGCTCCCGAACCAGACCGACCGCGTCGCCAAGTTTGCGGCGCGCTTCGGCGGCGGGGTCGAGTTCTACGCGACTCCGAGCCTCGTGCTCGGCGTCGATGCCTCGTACGTGATGCCGACGGGAAAGCTGGACGGCTTCGACTACATCTCCGTGGGCTGGGGGCTGCAGTATCGCTTCTGAGCGCGGCGATTTCGCCGGCCGCGCGCGCGCGGGTGCCGCGCGCAGCGGCGTGCGCGCGCCCCTGAGCGCGCCGGTGGCAGACCTGCAGCTGGTATTCCGCGCGCCCGGGCATGGCGGTGTGCTGCGCGACCTCGTCTCGCGCGCCTTGCCGAGAGCCGACTCGCACGAGATCGCGCGCGCGTTTGCGAGCGGCGGTGTGCGCGTCGCTGGTGCGCGCGTTCGCGAGCCGGGCCAGCGCGTCGCGGGAGGCGCGCGAATCGATCTGCGCGCATCCGAGGGAACGCGCGCAGCGCGGCGCGCGGCAGTGGCGCTGCTGCAGCGCGGCGCGGACTTCTGCGTGGTCGCGAAGCCGGCGGGCTGGTCGAGCGGGCCCGCGTCGCGCGGACGAGGGAGTGCTCGGGAGCTCGTCGCTACCGCGATCGGCCTGCCGCCCGCTGCGATCCGGCCCGTCCACGAGCTTGCTGAGGACGTCGCGGGCGCGTGG
>DASPGF010000148.1:0-2592 GCA_035620755.1 Myxococcota bacterium | reverse complement strand
GGCGCTCGATCGCGACCACTGTCGCGGTCTGGATCTTGTCGCCGACCCGCACCGCGGCGGTCACGCCCTTGCCGGTGTCTTCGACCGACGCCCACGACAGCGCGGGATCGGTCGCCGCAATCGTCCCCCAGAGCTTGAGCGGCAGCTTCGTCTCGGCGAGCTTCTCGTCGGGCGCGGCGGGGGGCGCGGCGCTGTCGGCCGGCGGCGCGATTGCCGTCGAGTGGAACAGATTGCGCTCGGTGATCTGCAGGCGGTCCTGCCAGGCGCGGTTGTCCGCAGCTCCCGGCTCCCCCGCAGCGACGGCCGTCGCGGGCGACGGGCTCAGCAGCGCCGCGATGATCGCGTTCGCGGTATCGGCGAGCAGGAAGCAGCAGAGCGTAAACAGCGCTGCATTGGCGATCCACGCCAGATAACGGACCATGAAGCGCTTCTACCCCTCCGGCCGCGCTGGGCGCGCTCGAGCTGCGGCGAGAACGTGCAGTATACCTTCGGTCCCGCGCTCCTCACAGTGCTTTCTTCGAGATATCAGGGAGTTAGCGAGCCTGGTGGCGTATCGGCAAACCGGCGTTCGAGCCTTTGGGACACCCGCGCAAAAGGGGTGGTTCCCGCGCGGGGGCCGGCGCGGGGTGCGGGGCGGGCGAGCTTCGATCGCGCGATCCGCTCGGCTGCCCCGAGCTGCGCGCCCGACCATTGACATCAGGGGTCGCGGGCCGAGCTTTGCCGCTCGTTGCGCCAATGTCGTCGCGCAACCCAGGAGGTAGAGTTCAGCGATGGCGAAAACCGGCAAGGTCATTGGAATCGATCTCGGCACCACCAACTCGGCGGTGGCGGTGATGGAGGGCGGCCAGCCCACCATCATCACCAACGATGAGGGTGGCCGGACGACGCCCTCCGTGGTCGCGTTCACCGAAGAAGGCGAGCGTCTCGTCGGTTCCATCGCGCGGCGCCAGTCGGTCACCAATCCGAAGGGAACCATCTACTCGATCAAGCGCTTCATGGGCCGGCGGCTCGGCGAAGTGCCCGAGGAGATCAAGCTCGTGCCCTACGACGTGGTCGAGGGCAAGGAGGGGACCGCGGAGGTCAAGATCGGCGACAAGCGTTACTCGCCGCCCGAGATCTCCGCGATGATCCTGCAGAAGCTCAAGGCGGCCGCGGAGGCCCAGCTCGGCGGTGAAGTGACGGCCGCGGTGATCACCGTGCCCGCGTATTTCAACGACGCGCAGCGCCAGGCGACCAAGGACGCGGGGCAGATCGCGGGGCTCGACGTCAAGCGCATCATCAACGAGCCGACGGCCGCGGCGCTCGCCTACGGGCTCGACAAGAAGGAAGACCAGAAGATCGCCGTGTACGACTTCGGCGGCGGCACGTTCGACATCTCGATCCTCGAGGTGGGCGAGAACGTCGTCGAGGTGAAGGCGACCAATGGAGACAGCCACCTCGGCGGGGACAACATCGATCAGCGCGTGATCGACTACCTGATCGCCGAGTTCAAGAAGGATCACGGCCTCGATCTGTCGAAGGATTCGATGGCGCTGCAGCGCCTGCGCGAGGCTGCGGAGAAAGCGAAGCACGAGCTGTCGGCCACGCAGAGCACGGACATCAATCTCCCCTACATCACGGCCGACAAGACGGGCCCGAAGCATCTCACGCTCAAGCTCACACGCGCCAAGTTCGAGCAGCTCGTCGAGGATCTGATCGACAGGAGCCTCGAGCCGTGCCGGCAGGCGCTCGCGGATTCGGGCTTCTCGGCCGCGCAGATCGACGAGGTCATTCTCGTCGGCGGCTCGACGCGCATTCCGCTGGTCCAGGAGAAGGTCAAGGCGCTGTTCGGCCGCGAGCCGAATCGCACCGTGAACCCGGATGAGGTCGTCGCGATCGGCGCCGCGATCCAGGGTGGCGTGCTCGCGGGCGACGTGAAGGACGTGCTGCTGCTCGACGTGACGCCGCTGTCGCTCGGCATCGAGACGTATGGGCAGGTCACGACCAAGCTCATCGAGAAGAACACGACGATCCCCACGCGGCGATCGCAGGTGTTCTCGACGGCATCGGACAGCCAGCCGCAGGTGGAGATCCACGTGCAGCAGGGCGAGCGCGAGATGGCCTCGGGGAACCGGACGCTCGGGCGCTTCATCCTCGACGGAATCCCGCCCGCACCGCGCGGCGTGCCGCAGATCGAGGTCACGTTCGACATCGACGCGAACGGGATCCTCGCGGTGTCCGCGAAGGACAAGGCGACGGGCAAGGAGCAGTCGATCCGGATCGAAGGCAGCGGCGGGCTCGCGAAGGAGGAGATCGATCGCATGATCCGCGAGGCCGAGCTCCACGCGAGCGAGGACCGCGAGCAGCGCGACAAGATCGAGAAGCGCAACGGGCTCGACTCGATCGTCTATCAGGGCGAGAAGCTGCTGCGCGAGAACGAGGCGAAGCTCTCGGCTTCCGACGCCGGCGCGCTCAAGAGCGCGCTCGAGCAGGGAAAGAAGGATCTCGAGAGCGACGATGCCGCGCGCTTCGAGACCTCTCGGCAGCGGCTCGAGCAGGAGCTGCACAAGCTCGCCGAGGTGCTCTACAAGACCCAGACCGCGGGAGGCGCCG
>DASPGF010000147.1:0-9434 GCA_035620755.1 Myxococcota bacterium | reverse complement strand
CCAGCAGCGCGGCGATCGCGAGCAGCACAACGCCGCGTCGCCCGATTCCGGCCGCAGCCGGCCTGCGCTGACGCGCGCTCACGACTCGGCGTTCTCGAGCAGCACGTAGGCGATCGCGTGGCTGCGCGTGCGGCTCACGGCGAGGTGGGCGCGCGCGCCGCGCGCCGCCGCGAGCTCCGCGGCGCGCCCGTGCAGACGGAGGCTGAGCTGTCCTCGACGGTCATCGCGATCGCAGTGCGTCTCGATGTCCAGCCAGCGCACGCCGTCCGCCCAGCCCGTCCCGAGCGCCTTCATCGCGGCTTCCTTTGCCGCGAAGCGCAGCGCGAATTGCGCAGCCGCCGTGCGCCGCCGCGCGCGACAGCTGCGGATCTCCGAGCGCGCGAACACCCGGCGCTCGAATCGCTCACCCGAC
Source organism: Myxococcota bacterium (assembly GCA_035620755.1). Taxonomy (GTDB): domain Bacteria; phylum Myxococcota_A; class UBA9160; order UBA9160; family SMWR01; genus JACZVU01. The sequence goes on along the minus strand of DASPGF010000147.1, from coordinate 9,022 downwards.
CGCCGCAGCGCGCGCTCGACGCGTTCGATCTCGACCACGTCGATTCCCGTGCCCACGACCAACGCAGCTCCTCCCGCGGCCCCCCCGAGCTTAGCGGCAATGCCGCGCTGGGAGCGCGCCGCCATGTTCGTGCGCGGAGCGCGCCCAGCCGCCGCGCGCACGGATCGCCATTCCTGGCATCGCCCGCGCGAGGTCGGTACCCTGCCCGCTCTCCAGCCACAGCCAGGAGCGGACATGGCAATCCGAGTGGGAATCAACGGCTTCGGGCGCATCGGCCGGCTGTTCTTCCGGGCCGCGCGCGGCCAATCGATCGACGTCGTGGGCATCAACGACCTCACCGATGCAAAGACGCTCGCGCATCTGCTCAAGTACGACTCCATTCACGGGCGCTATCCCGGCTCGGTCGAGGCGGGGAAGGACGCGATCCTCGTCGATGGCGTCTCCATCCCGATTTGCGCGGAACGCGATCCCGCCGAGCTCCCGTGGGCCAAGCTCGGCGCCGGGATCGTCGTCGAATCCACCGGCCGCTTCGTCGATCGGGAAGGCGCGTCGAAGCACCTGAAGGCGGGCGCGGAGCGCGTGATCATCAGCGCGCCCGCGAAGGATCCCGACGTCACGATCGTGCTCGGCGTCAATGCCGATGCCTACGACCCCGCCGCGCACCGCATCGTCTCGAACGCGTCGTGCACCACCAACTGCCTCGCGCCGGTCGCGAAGGTGCTCCACGACAGCTTCGGAATCGAGAGCGGCTGGATGACCACGATCCACGCCTACACGAACGATCAGGTCACGCAGGATTCCCCGCACAGCGACCTGCGCCGCGCGCGCGCGGCCGCGGTCTCCATGATCCCGACGGGAACCGGTGCGGCCAAGGCGATCGGGCTGGTGCTGCCGGCGCTCAACGGCAAGCTCGACGGCTACGCGTTGCGCGTTCCGACCTCGGACGTCTCGGTCGTCGATCTCAGCGTGCGGCTCGGCCGCGCGACGACCGCCGCCGAGATCAACGCCGCGATGAAGGCCGCCGCCGATGGCGCGCTCAAGGGCATCCTCGAGTACTGCGACGAGCCGCTCGTGTCGGTGGATTTCGTCGGAAACCCGCACTCGGCGATTCTCGACGCGCTGAACACGCGCGTGATGGGCGGAAGCTTCGCGAAGCTGCTCGCGTGGTACGACAACGAGTGGGGCTATGCGTCTCGCGTGGTCGACCTGGCGCTGCTGATGGGCCGCTAGCTCCGCGATGGCCGTCCAGGATCTCGATGGCCTGCTCGCCGAGGGCGTGCGCGGGCAGCGCGTGTTCGTGCGCGCGGACCTGAATGTGCCGCTGCGCGATGGAAAGGTCGCCGACGACTCGCGCCTGCGCGCTTCGCTGCCGACGCTGCAGCGGCTGCTCTCGGCGCGAGCGCGCGTGATCGTCGCCTCGCACCTCGGTCGGCCCAAGGGCGAGCGCGTATCGGCCCTCTCGCTGCGGCCGGTCGCTGCGCGGCTCGCGCAGCTGATCGGCACGGGAGTTTCGTTCTGCGACGACTGCGTGGGTGCGCGCGCGCGCGCTGCAATCGCGGATCTCGGCGAGGGGCAGCTGCTGCTGCTCGAGAACCTGCGCTTCCACGCGGGCGAGGAGCGCAACGACCCCGATCTGGCGAGGTCGCTTGCAGCGCTCGCGGACATCTACGTCAACGACGCGTTCGGCACCGCCCACCGCGCGCACGCCTCCACGGCGGGAATGACCGCGCACTTCGAGCGCGTGGCCGCCGGCGACCTGATGACCGCCGAGCTCCGACACCTGCAGGTGATTCGCGAGCCGATCCGCCCGCTGCTGGTGCTGCTCGGCGGCGCGAAGGTGAGCGACAAGCTCGGCGTGCTCGAGGCGCTCGCGCCGCACGCCGACGCGATCGCGATCGGTGGCGCGATGGCCTACACGTTCATCGCCGCGAACGGCGGGGCGACCGGGGACTCGCGAATCGAGCCCGACCGCATCGCCGACGCGCTCGCGGTTCAGCGGGCGGTGCGCGACGCGGGCCGTCGGCTGCTGCTGCCGAGCGACCACGTCGTCGCGGATCGATTCGCGCCCGAGGCGGCGACGCGAGTCGTCGCCGAGATTCCGGAGGGCGCGATCGCGCTCGACATCGGCCCGGAGACCGCACGCCGCTACGCGGCCGAGTCCGCGCTCGCCAAGACGATCTTCTGGAATGGCCCGATGGGCGTCTTCGAATGGGAGTCGGCGGCCGCGGGAACGCGCGCGGTCGCCGCGGCGGTTGCCGCCTCGGCCGCGACGAGTGTCGTCGGCGGCGGGGACTCGCTCGCCGCCATCCAGCAGCTCGGGCTCGGCGACCGCTTCGACCACCTCTCGACCGGCGGCGGCGCCTCGCTCGAATACGTGCAGGGGCTGACGCTGCCGGGCGTCGCCGCGCTCGAGCGCTAGCGCGATGCGCGTCCCGCTCATCGTCGCGAACTGGAAGATGCACATGCGAACGGGGGATCTCGCCGCGTTCCTCGATCGCTTCGTTCCGCTCGTCGAGAACTCGAGCGGCGTGGAGATCGCGATCGCGCCGCCCTTTACGCTGCTCGACCGCCTCGCGCAGCGCCTCGCGAAGAGCGCGATCCGCTGCGCGGCGCAGAACGTCCACCCCGAGGAGTGCGGCGCGTTCACGGGCGAGGTGTCGGCCGGGATGCTCGCAGACCTCGGCTGCGCGTACGCGATCGTGGGTCACAGCGAACGCCGCACGCTATGCGGCGAGACCGACGCGGTGGTCGCGCGCAAGGCCGCCGCACTGCTCCACCACGAGATCCAGCCCATCGTGTGCGTCGGCGAGACGCTCGCGCAGCGCGATGCAGGAGACGCGCTCGGGGTCGTCCGTAGCCAGCTGCGAGGAAGCCTGGCGGAGGTGCCTCCCGATCTCGCGGACCGGCTCGTGATCGCCTACGAGCCCGTCTGGGCGATCGGCACCGGCCGCACGGCGACGCCGCAGATCGCGCAGCAGGTCCACGCGCACGTTCGTCAGCAGCTCGCGGCCCAGTTCGGCGACACCGCGGAGCGAATTCGCATTCAGTACGGAGGCTCGGTCAAGCCCGAAACCGCCTATGCTCTGTTGAGCCAGCCCGACATCGACGGGGCGCTCGTGGGAGGAGCCAGCCTCGAACCCGATTCGCTCGCGCGGATCGCGAACTTCCAGAGCCAGAGGTCTTCATGATTGCAGCTCTCAGCGTCCTACACGTCATCGTCTGCCTGTTCCTGATCGCCGTCGTGCTGCTCCAGCGCGGCAAGGGCGCCGAGATGGGCGCCGTGTTCGGCGGCGGCGCGAGCGCGACCGTCTTCGGCAGCCGCGGCGCGGGGAACTTCCTGACCCTGCTCACCAAGATCTGCGCGGCGCTGTTCATGCTCACGAGCCTCTCGCTCTCCTACCTTTACAGCGAGCGCGCGGGCGAGCGCTTGTTCGAGGGCGACGTCGAAGCGGCGGAGACCGCGCCGTTCGAGCCGGTCGGCGAGGCCGCGCCCGCGCCGGATCTCGGCTTCGAAGAGGTGGGCACGCGCGCATCCGACACGGCGGGCGAAGCGGCTCCGCAGGCGGCGGAAGCCGAAGCTCCCGGCGAAGCCGCGTCCGAGCCGAACGACCCGACGGCGCGCGATGGTGACGGCCCGTCCTGAAGTGGTCGCCCTCCCGGTGTTCGGTATGCTTCGCGCGCGTGGCGGGCGGCAGTCGCGCGCGGCAGTGGCGGAACTGGTAGACGCACCAGCTTGAGGGGCTGGCGGGGGCAACCTCGTGGAGGTTCGAATCCTCTCTGCCGCACCACCCTTGCCGCAGCACGCAGCATCGAGAGGAAGTCCGAAGTGTCCGAGCTAGCCGAGATCGCTCGAGCCATGGTCGCGCCCGGCAAGGGAATCCTCGCCGCCGACGAGAGCTCACCCACCATCAAGAAGCGATTCGATTCGATCGGCGTCGAATCCACCGAGGAGAACCGCCGCGCCTACCGCGAAATGCTCTTCACGACGCGCGGCGCGGAGGAGTTCATCAGCGGGGTGATCCTGTTCGACGAGACGCTGCGCCAGCGCGCCTCCGACGGAACGCCGTTTCCCGAGCTGCTGCAGAGCAAGGGCATCCTCCCGGGCATCAAGGTGGACAAGGGCGCGAAGGATCTGGCGCTCGCACCCGGCGAGAAGGTGACCGAAGGCCTCGACGGCCTGCGCGAGCGCGTCGCCGAATATCGGAAGCTCGGCGCGCGCTTCGCGAAGTGGCGCGCGGTGATCAACATCGGCGGCGACATCCCGAGTGCGGGCTGCATTCGCGCCAACGCGCATGCGCTCGCGCGTTACGCGGCGCTCTGCGTCGAGGGCGATCTGGTTCCGATCGTCGAGCCCGAAGTGATGATGGACGGCGCGCACGACATCGAGCGCTGCCGCGCGGTGACCGAGCGCGTGCTCGCCGCGGTCTACAGCGAGCTCCGGGAGCAGCGCGTGCCGCTGAACGAGACCATCCTGAAGCCGAACATGGTGCTATCGGGTGCGGACTGCCCGACGCAGGCGAGTGTTCGCAAGGTCGCCGAGGAGACGCTCGCGTGCTTCCGGAAGACCGTTCCCGAGGAGATTCCGGGAATCGTGTTCCTGTCGGGCGGACAGAGCGACGAGAAGGCGACCGCGCACCTCAACGAGATGAACAAGCTCGGCGACGCGCCCTGGGAGCTGAGCTTCTCGTACGGGCGCGCGCTGCAGGCCGCACCGCTCAAGGCGTGGGCGGGAAAGGCCTCCCAGATCGCGGCCGCCCAGCGCGCCTTCCTGCATCGCGCGCGCTGCAACGGCGCGGCGCGCCGCGGCGAGTATTCGGAGGCGATGGAGCGCGCGGCCTAGCGTCCGGGCAGCTCCGCTGTCGGGTGAACGACCGGCCGCTGGCCGGGGCCCAGTTGGCCGGGCCGGGGTTAGCTGTCGGCGAGGCCGCAGTAGGCGCGGTTGTGGAACATCAACGGCTCGCGATCGCTGAGCCGAACGCCGACCACCCGCCCCACGTGAATCACGTGATCACCCGCCTCCAGGCTCTGGTCGAGCCTGCATTCCAAGCTCGCCACGCAGCCCGCGATCAGCGGGGCGCCCGTCTCGCCCTGCTCGCAGGCGAGGCCCGCGAAGCGCTGATCTTCGTCCTGCTTGCGCGCGAAGCGCCGCGCGAGAGGCTCCTGGTCACGCGCGAGGATGTTCACCGCAAACACCCGGCCCTGCTCGATCACCGGCTGCGTGTTCGCGCCCTTGTCGATGCAGACGAGCACGAGCGGCGGGTCGAGCGAAACCTCCGTGAATGCCGATACGGTCATGCCGTGGACGCGCTCACCCGCGCGCGCGGTGACGATCGTGACCCCGGTCGCCCAGCGCGCGAATACGTCCTTGAGATCGACTCGCGCTGCGCGCAACGGCTCACCCCGGCAAGTGCGTGGCGCGCGAGTCTACAGCGGCGCCGCGCGGATTCGAAAGGCCGCGATCGGCGCGCGCCGCGCGCGGCTCGCGAGTTCGCTCACGGCTCGGCGTAGAGCAGCGCGAGATCCATCACGTTGGTGCCCGTGGGCCCGGTCCGCAGCACGCCGCCTTCGCGCGAGAAGAAGCCGTGGGAGTCGTTGTCGATCAGCGCGGTGTGCGCGTCGAGCCCGAGCTGCTCGCCGCGCGAGACGCTGCCTCCATCCGCGAACGCACCCGCGGCATCCGTCGGGCCGTCGATCCCGTCGGTCCCGGCCGCAAGCAGCGCGAGCCTCGGGTTTCCCGCGAACTCGAGCGCGGCCGCGAGCGCGAGCTCCTGGTTGCGGCCGCCCCGACCGCGCCCGCGCACCACGACCGACGTCTCGCCGCCCGCGACCACGCAGACCGGCCGCGAGTCGTTGAGCGCGGCTCCGAGCGCCGCGAGCCGGCGGCCCGCGCGGTCGGCCTCTCCGCGCAGCGCGCCCGGCAGTGCAATCGCGCGCAGGCCGCGCGCCGCGGCCGCCTCGACCGCGGCCGTCACGGCGGTGGCGTTCGAGGCGAGCAGCGTGCTGCGGACCCGCTCGAATACGCGCGCATCCGGCCCGGGCGTCTCCTCGAACTCGCCGCGCGCGCCGGCCTCGAGATGCGCGAGCACGCGCTCGGGAAACTCGCCGCCGACGCGCCGGATCACGGCGAGCGCGTCCGCGTAGCGCGTCGGGTCGGGCGCGAGCGGCCCCGAGCCGATCACGTCGAGTCGGTCTCCCGGCACGTCGGAGATCGCGAGGACTTCGATGCGACGGCTCGCGGCGCACGCCGCGAGCCGTCCGCCAGCGAGCCGGCTCAGGTGCTTGCGCACGCAGTTGAGCTCGCCGATCGACGCGCCGCCGCGCAGCAGCCGATCCGTGGCGAGCGCGACGTCGCCGAGCGTCACGCCATCGATCGGGCAGCTCACGAGGCTCGACGCGCCGCCCGAGATCAGCGCGAGCAGCGGCTGGTCCGGCTGCGCGCGCGCGACGAGCGCGAGTGCCGATTGCCCGGCCCTTTCGCAGCGCGCATCGGGAATCGGATGCGCGGCCTCGCGGAGCTCCATCGTCTCGAGATCGACCGCGAGCCCGTCCGGAACGACCACCAGACCCGCGGCGATGCGGTCGCCGACGATGCCCTCGAGCGCGCGCGCCATCGTGCCGGCCGCCTTGCCGATCGCAAGCACGACCAGGCGCGCATCGCGCGGCAGCGCACGGCTCGCGATCTCGATGCGATCGCCGTCCCGGCGCACCGCGCTGCAAATCGCGCGTGCGGGGTCGACCGCTTCGAGCGCGCGAAAGAAGAGCTCTTCGAGCTGCGCGCGCGCGCTACTCGCGCGCTTCACGAGGCGGGCGCGCCCTCGCGCGGGCCCAGGCCCGCGGCATCGGCGCTCGCGCCGAGCAGGATCTCGATCCGCCGGTTCTGCGCGCGACCCTTCGCGGTGTCGTTCGACGCGATTGGCGCGAACTCCGCACGCGACACCACCTTGATGCGCTCCGGCGCAACCCCGAGGTCGATCAGCAGCCGCGCGACGGAGCTCGCGCGCGCGGCAGCGAGCTCCCAGTTCGATGCGTATCGACGCGCCACGGGAACGTTGTCGGTGTGCCCTTCGATCTGGATCGAGTGCTCGAGCTCTCGCAGCCGTCCGCTCACCTTGCGCAGCACCGCCTCTCCACCCGCATTCAACGAGGCGGACCCCGACGGGAACAGCACCTCTTCCGAGAGGTTGAGCTTCAACCCCGAGCGCAGCTGCTCGATCTGGATCTGGCCCGCCGCGACCTCGCTCTCGAGGTCGGAGACCAAGCCATCGTAGCTGTTGCGCATCGCCTCGATCTCGGCCGTGCGCGCTGCGAGCTCGGCCTCGTTGGTCGCGAGGCTCCGCGCGAGCTCGGCTTCGACGCGCGCGAGACGCGTCGCCTCGCGCTCGTTGTGATCCGCCGAGATGCGCAGATCCTCGTTCTCGTCGATCAACGCGATCCGCTCGGCGGAGAGGCCCTGATTCGCCGACTCGAGCTGCGCGACGCGCGCCTCGAGATCACGGCGCAGCTTGGCGAGCGAATCGCGCTCGCCGACGACCTCGTCGTACATGCCCTTGCTGACGCAGCCTCCCGCCGCAGCGAGCGGCGCGATCAGCGCGAGCGCCCGCAACGCGCGCGCGCGGCGTTGCGCGCGATCCGACGCCGCTGCGCTCGCTCGGGCATCAGCTCGCCGCCAATAGCGTGTGCCGCAGCGCTTCATCGACTCGCCCCACGTACTCGAGATGCAGGCCTTCGAGCAGCTCCGGCTGCACTTCGTCGACGTCCTTCCGGTTCTGCTCGGGGAGCACTACGGTAGCGATTCCCGCCCGCTTGGCCGCCAGCACCTTCTCCTTGATCCCGCCGACCGGCAGGATCTTGCCGCGCAGCGTGATCTCCCCCGTCATCGCGACCGCAGGCTTCGCAGGCCGCCCCGTGAACATCGAGGCCAACGACGTGACCATCGCGATGCCCGCGGACGGGCCGTCCTTGGGCACCGCGCCCGCGGGCACGTGAAGATGGATGTCGCTCTTCTCGAACAGCGCGGGATCGATCGCGAGCTCGGAGCCGCTTGCGCGCAGCCAGGAGCGCGCGGCCTCCGCCGACTCGCGCATCACGTCACCGAGCGAGCCCGTGAGCTTCAAGCCGCCCTTGCCGGGCATGCGCGTCGACTCGACGAACAGGATGTCGCCGCCAGCGGGCGTCCACGCGAGCCCGACCGCCACGCCCGGCAGGCCAGTGCGCTCCGCGACCTCGGGCTCGAAGCGAACCGGGCCGAGCAGCTCCGCGAGATCGTCCGCATCGATCGGCTCGGCGTCCGACACTCCCTCTTCGGCGACCCTGCGCGCGACCTTGCGCGCGAGCGCGCCGATCTCGCGCTCGAGATTGCGCACGCCCGCCTCGCGCGTATAGCTGCGGATCAGCCGCTGCAGGCAGGCTTCGCTGAGCTCGAAGCGCTGCTCGGCGAGCCCGTTCTGCAGCTTCTGCCGTGGGATCAGGAAGCGTTTGGCGATCTCAAGCTTCTCCTCCTCGGTGTAGCCAGGCAGCTCGATCACCTCCATGCGATCGCGCAGCGCCGCTGGAACCGGATCGATCAAATTGGCCGTCGCGATGAAGAGAACCTGCTGGAGATCGAACGACACCTCGAGATAGTGGTCGCTGAACGTCGAGTTCTGCTCGGGGTCGAGCACCTCGAGCAACGCGGACGACGGATCGCCGCGAAAGTCGACGCCGACCTTGTCGACCTCGTCGAGCAGGAACACCGGGTTGCGCGTGCCCGCGCGCCGCAGGCCCTGCACGATCCGCCCGGGAAGCGCGCCGACGTAGGTGCGCCGGTGTCCGCGGATCTCCGCCTCGTCGCGCACGCCGCCGAGCGAGATGCGTTCGAACTTGCGACCGAGCGCGCGCGCGATCGAGCGCCCGAGCGAGGTCTTGCCCGTGCCGGGCGGCCCCACGAAGCACAGGATCGGCCCCTTGAGGTCGCGCTTGAGCGAGAGCACCGCGATGTACTCGACGATCCGATCCTTGACCTTCTCGAGCCCGTAGTGGTCTT
>DASPGF010000146.1:0-5812 GCA_035620755.1 Myxococcota bacterium | reverse complement strand
TGAGCCCGTTCGCGCCGCATCTCGCCGAGGAGCTCTGGCAGCGCACGGGCCACGCGCCGAGCCTCGCGCGCGCGCCGTGGCCCGAGGCCGACGCTGGTCTGCTCGAGGAGCCGATGCTCAAGCTCGCCGTGCAGGTGAACGGAAAGCGCCGCGACGAGATCGAGGTGCCCGCCGACGCCGACGAGGCTGCGATTCGCCGCGCCGCGCTCGCGAGCCCCGCCGTCGCGCGCCAGCTCGGCGGCCGCGAGCCCAAGCGCGTGATCATCGTCCCCGGCCGCCTCGTGAACATCGTCGGCTGAACCGCCGAAAGTCGAGGCCTCGAGCAGGCCGTTTCGGACCCCGAATCGCGAGAATTTCCGCGTCGAGCCGCGAAAAATCCCGGAAAAGTGCCGTTTCCAGCGCGGGGCTTGTGCGGCCCGCAATCTGTGCTAAATTGCGAAAGTTCGATTTCAATGGCCCGCCGCTCGGCGGGCCTGTTTTTGATGCGTGTGTTTCGCTTTACATTCGCCCAGAATCGCTCGAAGCACCCGAATCGCCCGAATCGCTCGGGCCACCCGAGTCACCCGAGTCACCCGAGTCACCCGAATCACGCGAATCACGCCTGATGGACGCCGAACCCCAAGTTTTCGCTGAACCCGATCGCGCGGCCGCCGATCCATTCCAATCGACGAAGCCGGGGCGACGCCAGGCTCGCGAGCGCGAGCGGCGCCGAGCCGTGCGGAGCTCGCTGGGCGGAGCGGCGCCGACCGTGCGGCGCCGTGCGCTTCGCAAGCGGCGCGTGGGAGCGGGGGGAGGCGGAGTGGCGCATGGAAAGAAGCGTGCGGTGAACGACATCGAGGCGCCGCCCGCGCGCGGAGTCGAGAGCGAGCCGCTCAAGCCGATTCGCAAGGTGATGCGCGAGATCGTGCGCCCGGACGGCACGATCCTGCGGGTCGAGGTCCCCGTCTATCCCCCGTTCAAGCTCAAGCAGCGCGGCCAGTCGAAGGGCTGAGCGCGGCCGCGCGCCGAGCGCGCCGCGCATCGCACACGCGCCGGGCTGAGCGCGAGGGATGCGCCGCTACGGCGCGAGGATCGCGCGGTCGAGCAGCATCGCGAAGAACAGCGCAAACAGGAACACGAGCGAGACCTGGAACATGCTGCGCGCGGACGCTTCGCTGCGCTCGCGCACCACGCGCACCGACCACGCGAGGAACCACGCGTCGAGCAGCAGCGCGGCCGCGAGGTAGACCCAGCCCAGTAGGCCCAGCGGGACCGGCGCGAGCGTGACGGGGATCATCGCGAGCGTGTAGGCGAGCATGCGCCAGCGCGTCGGCTGCTCGCCGATCACGCTCGGCAGCATCGGGATGCCCGCGCGCTCGTAGTCGTCCTTGCGGAACAGCGCGATCGCCCAGACGTGCGGCGGCTGCCAGAGGAACACGATCGCGAACAGCAGCCAGCCCGCCGCGCCGATGCGCCCGTCGAGCGCCGCGTCGGCGATCAGCGGCGCGGCCGCGCCCGCGGCGCCGCCGATCACGGCGTTGAGCGCGCTGCGCGGCTTGAGCCAGATCGTATAGACGAAGACGTAGAAGCAGATGCTCGCGACGCCGAGCGCGGCAGCCGCGAAGCCCGCGATCGCGTAGAGCAGCGCGGTCGATACCACGCCGAGCGCGAGCGCGAATACGAGCGCGGCGCGCGGCGAGACCTGCTGCGCGGGCAGCGGGCGCAGCCGCGTGCGCTCCATCAGCGCGTCGCGGTCGCGCTCGATGTAGCAGTTGAGCGTGTTCGCCGCGCCCGCGGCGAGCGCGATGCCGAGCAGCGTCGCCGACGCGAACGCGGTGCCCGGCCAGCCCTCTGCAGCCATCGCCATCACGGGCAGGCCCGTGAAGATCACGAGCAGCAGGATGCGCGGCTTGGTGAGCTCGAAGTAGGCGCGCAGCGTCTGGGCGGGCGGCATGGTCATCGCTTCGTTCGCGCTCGGCGCGAGGAATGGGTCGCGTTGCGGCAGGCGCTCCCACGGTCGGGGCGCGGGGCCAGACCCGCGGCAGAACCGCGGAATGGGTACCACAGTGCCGCGCGCGGGTCGACGGAGCGATGCGCCCGCGCACTGTGCGCGGCACGCGCAGCCGCGCGTGAAGCGGCGCGAGCGCTACGCGTTCGTCGAGCGGGTGACGCCCAGCGCTACGCGCTCGGGATCACCTGATCGACGAGCGTACGCAGCCACGGGCCGATGTCGGGGTGCTCGAGCAGCCCCGCCTCGCGCAGGCGCGTCGCGCCGATGCGGTGCACCTCGGCCGCGGTGGCAGCCTGCTGCACCTTGCGCGCGTCGGCTTCGAGGTCGCCGAAGTCGAGCTCGCGAATGATCTCCTTGACGAGTGGCACCGCGCTCGGCGTGCTCGAAAGCTCCTGGATGCCGAGCCCGACCAGCAGCGGCACCGCGAGCGGGTTGCTGGACATTTCGCCACACACGGAGATCGGAATCTTGGCGCGCGACGCCGCGCGCACGCTCGCGTCGATCAGCGCGAGCACCGCGGGGTGCAGCGGGTCGTAGATGTGTGCGACGTGCTCGTTGCCGCGGTCGACCGCGAGCGTGTACTGCGTGAGGTCGTTGGTGCCGATGCTGAAGAAGTCGCACTCGCGCGCGAGCAGCTCGGCGGTGATCGCCGCCGACGGCACCTCGATCATCAAGCCGACGGGCACGTTCCGGCCGTAGGCAATGCCCGCGCGATCGAGATCTTCGAGCGCCTCGGCGATCAGCACCTTGGCTTGGCGCAGCTCGTCGATCGACGTGATCATCGGCAGCATCAGCCGCACGTTGCCGGCTGCGCTCGCGCGGTAGATCGCGCGCAGCTGCGCCTTGAAGATCACCTGGTTGGCGAGGCTCAGGCGGATCGAGCGGCAGCCGAGCTGCGGGTTGTCCTCGAGCCGCATGCCGACGTTCGGCATCTCCTTGTCGCCGCCGAGGTCGAGCGTTCGGATCGTCACGCTGCGCGGCGCCATCGCCTTGGTCACGCGCTCGTAGAGCTGAGCCTGCTCCTCCTCGCCCGGGAAGCCGCGGTGCGCGAAAGCGAGCATCTCGGTGCGGAACAGCCCGATGCCGTCGGCGCCGTGCTGGTCGACGAGGTCGAGATCGCTCACGAGCCCGACGTTCGCGGTCAGCCGGATGCGCCGGCCATCGCGCGTCTCGGCGGGGCGCTCGCGCAGCGCATCGAGGTGCTCGATCGCGACCGTGTAGCGCTGCCGCGCGCGCCGGTACTCGTAGAGCAGTCCCTCGTCGGGCGAGAGGATGATGCGGCCCTCGCCGCCGTCGACGATCGCGGTCTCGCCGGGCCGCGCCGCGGCCTGGATGCCGGGCACGCCGGTCAGCGCGGGCACCTCGAGCGTGCGCGCGAAGATCGCGCCGTGCGAGGTGGGGCCGCCGTGCTCGGAGACGATCGCGGCGATCTTCTCGACCTCGAGCCGCGCGAACATTCCCGGAAGCAGGTTGCTCGCGACCACGATCGCACCTTCGCTGATTGGTGTCACCTGGTGGCGCTCGCCGAGCAGGCTCTCCATGATGCGCTGCCCGATGTCCTCGACGTCGGTCACGCGCTCGCGGAAGTAGGGGTCCGACATGCGCTGGAAGGTCTTGCGGTAGGCTCCAATCACGTTGATCAGCGCCTCGAGCGCGCTGCCTGTCGCGCGTGCCTCGCGCCGCAGCTTCTCGACGAAGCCCTTGTCCTCGAGGATCTGGATGTGGGTCTGGAACACGGCCGCGAGGTCGAGCCCGAACTTCGAGCCGAGCTTCTCGCGCATGCCGTCGAGCACGCGGCGCGCGTCGCTGATGGCCTGCATCAGCTCGCGGACCTCCTGCTCGCGGTCGGCATTGGGCGTGTAGTCGAGCGCCTCGAGCTCGAGCGGGGTCTTGAGTCGATAGATGGTGCCGATCGCGATGCCGCGCGACGTCGGGATGCCGCGCAGCTCGCGATTCTGCGCCTCGCGCGCGGCCTCGCGCTCGGCGTCTCGCGCGCGCAACAACGCGCGATCCGCGAGCCCGCGCATCGAATCGTCGTCGCTCATGCCGACCAGCGCGAGCAGCCGCGCGTTGATCACGACCGGCGCGATCAGCTGCGCGCAGGTGCGGAAGATCTCGACCTCGCTGCGCTCGAACTCGCGCGGCTCGATGGTCTGGACTGCGAGCACGCCGATCGTCGCGCCGCGCACGATCATCGGCACCGCCATGAACGAGTCGAAGCGCTCCTCGCCGGTCTCGGGGAAGTACTTGTACTTCGGGTGCTCGCGCGCGTGGACCACGACGACGGGCTCGCCCGTCGTCGCGGCGAGGCCGATCAGACCCTCGCCGTGCGGCAGCGACACGTGCCTCACGGCCTCGGGGTTCAGGCCGATCGTCGCCTCGAGCGTGAGCGCGTTGGTCTTCGCGTCGGTGAGGTAGAGCGAGCATACGTCGGCGTCGAGGCGCTTGGCGACGAGGTCGACCACGTTCGAGAGGGTCTCGCCGAGCCCGTGAGATCGCGAGACGATCTCCGCGACGTCGGCGAGCAGCGTGACGCGATCCGGAATGGTACGTCTCCCGCGGGCGCGAGCCCGAGCAGCGCGATGTTACCGAAGTCGGAGCGGCTTCAGGAATCCCGGCGGGAAGGCGCGAGGCGCCGATCGGTGTACTCGCCGCGCAGCGGCGGGAACACCACTGCGGCGACGGAGCCGCGCCAAGTGCGGAGCCGCAGCCGCGCAGCGGCGGTCAGCACTGCGGCGACGGAGCGCGCCATGTGCGGAGCGGCAGCCGCGCAGCGGCGGTCAAAAGACTAGAACGAGGATGTTTCGGGATCGCTCGTGCGATACGACGACGGGAACACCTGGTCCTTGTCCTCGAATCGCAGACCGAGCGCGAGCAGGATCTTGCGCTTGGTGTCCATGCGGCAGTTCATGCCCTTCTCGACACTGTGGATGGTTCGAAGCGCGACCTTCGCTTTTCGCGCCAGCTGTGCCTGGGTCATCAGGCGATTCTCTCGCAGCTCTCGAACGCGATTCTTTCGAACCGGGTGCGATTCATTAACTTCCACAGCGCACTCCTTGCTCGGCATCTCGGATCCGAGGGGCTCTCGGAGCCGAGTCAACTTGTCGTCGTTTCGACCGAACACGGGATTTCTTTAGTGGGAATGCGGCTTTGGAGCAGCGAGCGCGCGGGGTGCCCGCACGCCGCGAAGGCTTGCTGCGGCCGGCAGATGGCGGTCGATGGCGCGTGAGAGGCGCATGGCGGCGAGCCTCAGCTTGGGTTCGCGGACCGGCAGGTCGCGGATGCGCGGCCTGAGCGGAGGTCGCGCGTGAGGCGCGCGAGGCGCGGCTTGCTGCTGCTCGCGGCCGGGCTCGCGCTCGCCGCCGCGCTCGCGCTGCTCGCGGCGTGGTGGCTCGCAGCGCGGGTCTCGTCGCCCGACGCGCAGCGGGAGCTCGAGGCGCGTCTGTCCGCGGCGCTCAGCACTCCCGTCACCATTGGAAAACTGAACATCGCGCCGTGGAGCTGGGGGCGGCTCGAGGCGCGCGATCTGCGCGCCTGGCCGAGCGGCGAGGCGTTCGGGCTCGAGATCTCCCGCGCGCTCGGCTCGGTCGATCCGATCGCACTTACGTTCGGCGAGCTGCGGCTGCGGCGGGTCGAGCTCGAGGGCGCGCTGCTCAAGCTCGAGGTGCTGCGCGCTTCCGCGGCGGCGCGCCCTTCGGCTGTCGGGTCGCCGGAGGCCGCTGCGGCCGCGCCGCCACGCGAGCCGGGCCTGCGCGAGTCGGGCGAGGGCGCACCGCCGGGCGAGCCGGCTGAGAGCGCACCGCCAAGCGAGCCGGGTGAGCG
>DASPGF010000145.1:0-2066 GCA_035620755.1 Myxococcota bacterium | reverse complement strand
AACGCGCGCGTGAGCTGCACCGCCCGCTCGCTCTCGTTCGGGCGGCGCCCCGGCTCACCGCGGCGCGAGCCCATCACGAAGGCTCCCGCGCGCACGAGCACGAGCGGTTGGCCGAGCGACGTCGCGGCCGGCTGCTCGCCGCCGCCTGCGGGTGCGCGCGCTCGCGCGAGCTCCACCTCGATGCGCTGCGGAAGATCCGGCCTCGGCGTGAGCGCAACGCGCTTCTCCTCGTAGCCGTCCTTCCGGATCACGAGCGTCTGGGGAACGGCGAGCAGGCGGAAGGTCCGTCCCGAGGTTCCGACCACCTTGCCATCGACGAGCAGCGTAGCGCCGTCTGGGCGCGTGATCAGCTCGACGCTGCCGAGCCGGGGCGTGAGCTGCACGTGCAACGTCCGCCGCTGCCCCACCTCGAGCTCGACGCTGCGAGTCGCGAGCTCGTGGCCGCTCTTGAACAGCGAGATCTCGTGCGCGGCACCCGACGCGAGCTCGAGCTCGACCGGCGTGCGTCCCGATGCGAGCTCGTCGACGACCACCTGCGCGTCCGATGGTGTGCTCTCGATACGCAAACGTGCGTCGGCCTGGACGAGCGCGACCGGCTCGAGCGCCTGGGGCTGGTCGGCGACCACCTCGAGCTCCCGGCTCCATGCGCGGTAGCCTTCGAGCCGCAGCTCGATGCGGCGCGTGCCCGCATCGAGCTCGAAGCGCCCCGGCGTCGCGCCGGAGTCGACGCCGTCGATCCAGACGCGGGCCCCCGCAGGCAGCGATTCGATCGAGACGGGCGCCCAGGCGGGAACCAGCTCGAAATCGAAGTCCTGCTGCGCGCCACCTCCGTCGATCTCCACCTCGCGGCTCGCGGCGAGGTGGCGCGGCGCCTGCACGCTGATCACGTGTGGACCGGCGGGCAGCGGCAGCTCCTCGATCGGCGTGACCCCAACCTCTTCGCCATCGACGCGCACGCTCGCGCCGGCCGCGGGCCGGCTCGTGATGCGCACGAGCCCCGGCAGCTTGGTCATCGCGAGGCGCAGCTGCTGGCTCTCGGCGCTCGTCACCTCGAAGCTCGCCTCGAGCCGCTGGTAGCCCCGCTTCTCGGCGACCAGCTCGTGGGTACCCGGGCGCAACAGGTAGCGATCGCCGATGTGGAAATCGAACAGCGACGTCGGCAGCTCGAGATCGTCGGGTGTGGGCTCGATCTCGATCTTCACCGAAGCCGCGGTGAAGCTGAACCAGAGCAGCACGAGCAGCAGCAGGCCGATCGCCCAGGTCGCCACGACGGTCGGGCGCGCGGGGACGAATCGCTTCAGCGGACGCATCGCACGGCGACTTCCGACTCAGATCTTCTCGGTGCAGCGCACGTCCACGACCGGAGGGCGTGCGCCGGGGACCACGGAGATCTCGGTGCGTGTGTCCCGGTAGCCATCGCGGCGGCCGATCACGACGTAGCGTCCGGGCTTGAGCGCGAGATCGCGGCGCGCGAAGCTGCCGAGCGTACCCACGCCGCGGATCACGACTTCGGTGGCCGCATCCGACTCGAACGCAACCGAGATCGGCGTCGACGCGAGCTCGATCGCGGCGTCGAGCTGGCGAATCTGGTCGCCGAGCTTCGGCTTGCCGCTCGCGGCCGTGCGCGCGCTCTCGCCGAGCCGCCGCGCCTCGTCGAGGTTCGCAGCATGCAGCAGCTGCGCGGGATCGGCGAGCAGCTGCGCGATGCGCTCGGTCACCCGAGCGAGCTCGCGGTTGCGCCGGAGCCCCTGCTCGGCGAACGGCAGGTGCGGCTGCGTCTCGAGGATCGCCTGGTAGTGGGACGCGGCGTCGCTCCAGCGCTCGTCGAGCTCGGCGGCCTCGGCGAGCGCTCGCTGCTTCGCGATCGCGCGCGAGCTCTCGATCTGCTGCAGCTGCCGCAGTCCGTCGATCACCTCGGCGGAGTCGGGGCGAAGCGCGCGCGCCGCCTCGAAGTGGGCGCGCGCGGGGCCGAGCTTTCCGCCTGCGAGCGCGACCAACGCGAGCGAGAGCTCGGCCTCGAAATCGCGGTCGGTGCGCGCAGCGTCGAGGCGTGCGAGCGCCTCGCG
>DASPGF010000144.1:0-5046 GCA_035620755.1 Myxococcota bacterium | reverse complement strand
CGCGGAGATCGGCGGGCAGGACACGTGGCAGCGCGCCGAGCTCGGGTTGTGCGGCGCGGGCTCGGATCGGCGACGCGTGCGCGCGCAGCTCGAGGCCGCGGTCGCGTTCATCGAAGAGCTGCACCTCGCGGAGCTCGTCGCGTCGGACATCGAGGTGGTCGATCTGCCGCACGCGAGCGCGGGCTCGCAACGCGACGACGAGTCGGATGAATTCGAGGCATGAGAGATGTCGCGTCGCACCGAGAGGCTCGCCGACCAGCTGCGCTCGGAGATCTCGCAGGTCCTGCGCGAGCAGGCGACCGATCCGCGCATCCGGCTCGTGACGGTCACGCGCGTGGACGTGTCTCCCGACCTGAGCAACGCCATCGTGTTCTGGAGCGCGCTCGAGGTGAAGGGGGCGGAGGGGGCGGAGGCGATCCAGCAGGGCCTCGACAGCGCCGCGCCGTTCGTGCGCCGCTGCCTCGCGCGCGTGCTCGCGCTGCGGCGCGTTCCCGCGCTGCGCTTCCGCTACGACCCGTCGCTCGTGCTCGGGGATCAGATGCTGTCGCTGTTGCGGTCGCTCCAAGATGACGGCGAGGCGTAGATCCGCGCCCGAGCGTGCGGGCGCGTCGGGCTTCCTGCTCGTCGACAAGCCCGCGGGCTGGACGTCGCACGACGTGGTCGACGCGGCGCGCCGCTGGCTCGGGACGCGCCGGGTCGGGCACCTCGGCACGCTCGATCCGCTCGCGACCGGGGTGCTGCCGCTCGCGGTTCGCGCGGCCACCAAGCTCGCGCCCTATCTGATGGACGACCGCAAGGCCTACGTCGGCTCGATCGAGCTCGGCGTCGAGACGGACACGCTCGACGCGGACGGCGTGGTGATGCGCGTGCACCCCGGTGCGCTGCCGGCCGAGCCCGAGCTCGAGCGCGCGCTCGCGGCCTTCGCGGGCGAGATCGAGCAGGTTCCGCCGATGTACAGCGCGGTCAAGCGAGCGGGCGTTCCGCTGCACCGGCTCGCGCGCGAGGGGAAGAGCGTCGAGCGCGCCCCGAAGCGCGTGCGGATCGATCGCATCGAGCTGATCGCCTACCGGCCGCCGCTCGTCGAGCTGAGCGTGGAGTGCTCGGCGGGGACGTACGTGCGAACGCTCGCCGACGACCTCGGCCGCGCGCTCGGCTGCGGCGCGCACCTGCGCAACCTGCGCCGCACGCGCAGCGGGCCGTTCGGGCTCGCCGCGGCGCGCACGCCGGAGCAGCTCGCGGATGCCGCCGAGAGCGGAAAGCTCGACGCGCTGCTGATTCCCGCGGCCGACGCGCTCGGGCTCGAGGTGGTCCGCGTGGCGAGCGAGCAGGCGCTCCGCGTGCGCCACGGCGGCGAGATCAGCGCGACCGCCGCCTCGCCGGTGGGGCGCCCCGTGCTCGCGCTCGGCACCGATGCGGAGCTGGTCGCGGTGATGGAGGTGTTGCCGGGCCGCCGGCTGCGGCCGCTGCGCGTGCTCCACGCGGTTGCCCCGGCAGACTGACCCGGTACACTCCCGCGCCGAAGGCCTCCAGGAGCGCCGCGGTCCGGGCGATCCACACAGCCGATCGGAGTGGCGGAGCCGCCGATCGGCCCATGCGCGGCTGCGGAGAGATGTGCAGCCCCGCAGTTCGATTCAGACCAGGGGAGCGAGCTTGATCTCGAAGAGCGACAAGGCGAATACCGTCGCCACGTTTCGCGCGCACGACAAGGACACGGGCACGCCCGAGGTCCAGGTCGCGCTGCTCACGCAGCGCATCAACGAGCTCTCCGAGCACTTCAAGACCCATACCAAGGACCACCACTCGCGCCGCGGATTGCTCAAACTGGTGAGCCAGCGGCGGCGAATGCTCAACTACCTGAGGAGAGAGGGCGGCGACCGCTATCAGGCGCTGATTCAGCGCCTCGGTCTACGCCACTGATTCCTCGCCGCCGACCGATGCGGTGAGTTCATCGGTGGCGATCACATCGAGCGGCGCGACCGCGCTGCGCCCGGGGTGCGGAAATCCGTCATACGCAAAGCCGCATGGCTTTGCGCATCACCGATTCCGCATTCCACCGCGCCTCGCGTCTCATCCCCCTGCGCCGCTCGGCAACCTCGGCTGCATCCATGCGACGCAAGCCGAAACGGAGACGTGTAGTAGATGGCGAATTACTGGTTTCAATCGCAGACGGTGAGCCTGGAGCTCGGCGGTCGCACGCTGACCCTCGAGAGCGGCCGCCTCGCCAAGCAGGCCGCGGGCGCGTGCCTGGTCAGCTACGGCGAGACGGTGGTGCTGGTCACGGTCGTCCACGGCAAGCCGCGTGAAGGCATCGACTTCTTCCCGCTGACGGTCGACTTCGTCGAGAAGACCTCGGCGGCCGGCAAGATCCCGGGCGGCTTCTTCAAGCGCGAGGCGCGCCTGTCGGACCGAGAGGTGCTCGTCTGCCGCTTCATCGATCGCGCGATCCGGCCGCTGTTTCCCGCGGGCTACAACGACGACACGCTGGTGATGGCCACCGTGCTCTCCGCGGACGTCGAGAATCCGCCCGACATCCCGGCGTTCATCGGCGCGTCGGCCGCGCTCTCGATCTCGGAGATCCCGTTCCTCGGTCCGATCGCCGCGGTGCGCGTGGGTCGGGTCGGCGGCCAGCTCGTGGTGAACCCGACCGTCACGCAGGCGGAGGAGAGCGACCTCGACTTCGTGGTCGCGGGCAGCCGCAAGGCGCTCGTGATGGTCGAGGGAGGCGCCGAGCAGGTCAGCGAAGCGGATGCGCTCGCCGCGCTGCAGTTCGCCCACCGCGAGCTCGTGCGCGCAATCGACGTGCAGGAGGATCTGCAGCGCCGCATCGGCAAGCCGAAGCTTCCGCTCGCGCTGCCGTCCGACCGCGGCGCGCTCGAGCGGGCGATCCGCGACAAGGCCGCGGCGCGGCTCGAAGCCGCCACGCGGATCCGCGACAAGAAGCAGCGCTACGAGGCGCTCGCCGCGATCGACGACGAGATCCTCGAAGCCCACGTGCGGTCGTTTCGCAGCGAGCGGGTCGCGTTCGACAGCCTCGAGGCAGTCGACGCGCGGCGCGCCGAGGAGCGGCGCATCGCGGCCGACGTCAAGCAGATCCTGCACGATCTGCGCGCGGAGGTCGTGCGCAAGCGCATCCTCGAGGTCGGCGAGCGCATCGACGGCCGCAGCACCGCCGCGATCCGGCCGATCGCGTGCGAGCTGCGCGTGGTGCCGCGCCCGCACGGCGTGGCGCTGTTCACGCGCGGCGAGACGCAGGCGCTCGTGACCACCACGCTCGGCGGCCGCTTCGACGCCCAGACGATCGACGCGCTCACGAGCCGCTACACCAAGTCGTTTTATCTCCACTACAACTTCCCGGGCTTCTCGACGGGCGAGCCGCGCCCCAATCGCGGGCCCGGCCGCCGCGAGGTCGGCCATGGCAACCTCGCGGAGCGCGCCCTCAAGCCCGTGCTGCCCAAGGAAGAGGATTTCCCCTACACGATCCGGATCGTCTCGGAGACGCTGGAATCGAACGGCTCGTCGTCGATGGCGGCGATCTGCGGCGGGGCGCTCTCGCTGATGGATGCGGGCGTACCGATCCAGGCGCCCGTCGCGGGCATCGCGATGGGCCTGATCTCCGACGGCAGCCGCGTTGCGATCCTTTCGGACATCCTCGGAGACGAGGATCACCTCGGCGACATGGACTTCAAGGTCGCGGGTACCGCCGAAGGCATCACCGCGCTGCAGATGGACATCAAGATCGAGAGCGTCGACTGGGACGTGATGAGGCGCGCGCTCGAGCAGGCGCGCGAGGGACGCCTGCACATCCTCGACTGCATGGCGCGCGAGACCGCCTCCGAGCTGCCCGCCTTTGCGTCGCGCCACGAGCTGTCGCGCTACGCGCCGCGCGTGACCACGCTGGCCATCAAGCCCGATCGGATTCGCGACGTGATCGGCCCCGGCGGGAAGGTGATCCGCGCGATCCAGGAGACCACGGGCACCAAGGTCGACATCGACGACAACGGCATCGTCACGATCTTCTCGCCCGACGCGGACGCTCTCGCGCAGGCGCGGTCGATGATCGAGGAGCTCACCCAGGAGGCCGAGCTCGATCGGATCTACCTCGGCAAGGTCAAGCGCATCACCGAGTTCGGCGCGTTCGTCGAGATCTTCCCGGGCACCGACGGCTTGATCCACATCAGCCACCTCGCGGAGGGCCGCGTCGAGAAGGTCACCGACGTGCTCGCCGAGGGGGACGAGGTGCTCGCCAAGTGCATCGACATCGACCCCACCGGACGGATCCGCCTCTCGCGCAAGGAGGCGCTCGCGGACGCCGCGGCCTCCGAAGCCGCGGCAGCCGGCGGCTCGACATCCGGCGGGTCGGCATACGGCAGCCCGGAATACGGCGGCTCGGACTACCAGTAGGGAACGCCGGTGGGCGCGTCGGCATCGAGCGTGCGCATCGAGATCGCGCGGCTGCCCGCCGCGGCCGATCTGCCGCTGCCGTCGCGCGCAACCGCGGGATCGGCGGGCTACGACCTGTGCGCGGCGCTCGAGCGCGATCTCGAGCTCGCGCCGGGCGATCGCGCGCGGATTCCGACCGGCTACCGGATCGCGGTTCCGCGCGGCTACGAGGCACAGATCCGGCCGCGCAGCGGGCTCGCGCTCGAGCACGGCATCCTGGTCCCGAATGCGCCCGGAACGATCGACTCGGACTACCGCGGCGAGCTGCAGGTGATCCTGATGAACGCGGGCGAGCAGTCGTACCGGATCCGCCGCGGCGACCGCATCGCGCAGCTCGTGATCGCGCCGATCGCGAGCGCCGAGTTCGTCGAGACCGATCGGCTCGACGAGACCGGGCGCGGCGGCGGCGGCTTCGGCCACAGCGGTCGGCACGCGACGGGAACCGCGCATGAGTGAGCCCACCGCGGCGGGTGCGACGGGGCCGACTGCGGGCCCGGTGCGACCGCAGCCTGCGACGCCGCTCGCGCGCAAGCCCAAGCGCGAAAACGGCGACCTGCGCGCGCGGCTCGTCACCGCAGCCGTGCTCGTGCCGGCGGTCTCGTTCGT
>DASPGF010000143.1:0-2190 GCA_035620755.1 Myxococcota bacterium | reverse complement strand
ACGCGGAGCGGCTGCTGCGGCGTGCGGCGGAAGCGCGGGGCCGCGGCTGGGCGCTCTCGGGAATCTACGCGAGCTCGTGCCTGGTGCTGCTGCTCGCGCACTGGGATCGGCGCCGGCGCAGCATCGATCCCGCGCTGCGCGCACGCCGGCGCCGGCGCGACGCGGAGCTGCGCCGGATTCGCGCGGCATCCGGACTTCCCGCGGCCGAAGCGGCCGCAGAGATCGCGCGCGCGCTGCGCGCGCTGCTCGCGGAATCGTCGCAGCCGCTGCCACCCGAGATCGACGCGCTGATCGGCGAATGCGACGCGCGCAGCTACGCGCCCGCCGCCCAGCGCGATCGCGCGGCGCTCGACCCCGCGCTCGCGCAGCGCGCGCTCGAGCTCGCGACGCGGCTCTGCGAGCGCGAGCCGTGAGCTCGGGGCGCGCCGCGCGCGCTGGGAGCCTGCGTCGAAGGGCGCGCTGGATCACATTCGGCGCTGCGCTCCCGCTCGGCCTTGCGCTCGCGCTCGGCGCTGCGCTCGCGGAGCCGCCGATCGCCGCGGAGCCCGACGAGGCCCGCATGCCCGACGAGGCCCGCATGCCCGGCGAGGCCCGCATTCTCGACGACGCGATCGCGAGCTACCAGGCCGCGCTCGAGACTCCCGATCGCGCGCAGCGCGTCGAGGGCTTCCGGCGCGCGGAGCGGCTGTTCGCGCGCGTCGTGGAGAGCGGCGCGTCGAATCCCGAGCTCTACACGAATCTCGGTAATGCGGCACTGCAAGCCGAGCACCTCGGCGCGGCCGTGCTCGCCTACCGCCGCGCGCTCGCATTGGATCCCGACCACCCGCGCGCGCAGCAGAACCTCGAATACGCGCGCACGCGGCTCCCGCAGTGGGTGCCGAAGCCCGAGCCGCGCGGCCTGCTCGACAGCTTCTTCTTCTGGCACGCGACGCTCGCGCGCGCGAATCGCGCGCTCGCGGCGGGGGGCGCGTTCGCGGCAGCCGCGCTGCTGATCGCGGCTTCGATCCGCTTCGCCGCACCCGCGCTGCGCACCGCGGCGCTGCTGCCCGCGCTGGTGTGGGCTGCGCTCGTCGCCTCGCTCGCGCTCGATGCGCGAAGCGGCGCGCGCGACGAGGCGGTCGTGATCGCGGACGAGGCGGTCGCGCGCGCGGCCGATTCCGCGCTCGCGCCGAGCGCGCTGCCGGCGCCGCTGCCGGGCGGTGCGGAGCTGCGCATCCTCGAGCGCCGGTCGCCGTGGACCCGCATCCGGCTCGCGAACGGCCGCGATGCGTGGGTCGCCGAGTCCGTGCTGATGACCGTCGAGCCTCCCGAGGCGGCTGCCGCAGATCGAGCGCGCGAGGGCTGAGGAGCGGCTGCGCGCGGCGCCCCCGTCAACCGGAGAATCGGAGCATCGAAGAATCGAAGCGCGAGTGTCGCGGCGGCCGGCTCTGGTAGTATGTCGCGATTCGCCGCGCGCGGACGCGCGGCCGAGGAGGTCGACGTGATGGTTCCCCCGACAAGCGATGCGCGTCGAGCGCGAGGCGAGACCGGCTCGCCGGCTCGCGCGCTGTTTCGCGCCGCTGCGTTCGCGCTGCTCGGCATTGCCCTTGCCGCGTGCGGCGACCAGCAGAGCGATTCCACCGAGCCCGCGGCCGGCGCCGCCGCCGATCGGCCCATCGACGCGCCCGTGCGCGAGGTCGTCGAGGACGGGCAACCCGAGCGCGCGCTCGAGGCCAAGCCGGCGATCGAACGCGACTACGCGACCGGGGCGGAGGTCGAGCAGACCGAGCTCGACCCCGAGAGCGAGCTCGTCGCGGAGCTCGACAATCCCGATCCCGAGCTGCGCGCCGACGCGATCTGGGCGCTCGCGCTCGACGACAGCGACGAGGCGCTCGAGGAGCACCGCGCACGCGTGATCGCGTTGCTCGCGGCGGATCCCGACGCACGCGTGCGGGTCGCGGCCGCCGAGCGCCTCGGCGAAGTGCACACGCCCGACAACGTGAGCGCGCTGATCCAGGCGCTGTCGGATCCCGACTCGGACGTCGTGCTCGCGGCGATCGATTCGCTCGACGGCAGCGACGACCCGCGGCTGCCCGCTGCGCTCGAGGCGTTGCGCGCGAGCCCGAACGAAGAGGTTCGCGACGCGGCCGAGATCGCGCTCACGCCGCTGACTCCCTGAGCGGCCCGGCTCGCGCGGCCACGCCGTGCTCG
>DASPGF010000142.1:0-3210 GCA_035620755.1 Myxococcota bacterium | reverse complement strand
ACCCGATCGGCGTCATCCTCGACACGCTGATCTTCCGGCCGTTCCACTGGATCGGCAGCCACGAGCCGCTCAAGACGCTGTTCGGCCAGCAGGACTGATCGATCGCGCGCGGGCCGCGACCCGCGCGCGCCCCATCGCCCGAAAGTTTTGCTTGTCGGTCGATCTCGCCGTTGGTATGGTTGTTGCATGGCGTTGCGCACAACCACCGCTTCACGTCACCCGTTCTGCTCGCAGTTCCGTCCGCGCGAGGGGCGCAGCCGCATCTAATGTGCAACTTCAGGTTTGCATGGGCACTCGCGTTCGCGGTGTGCGGAATCGGAGCGGTCCACAGCGCCGCTTCAGCGGACTCTCCAACGCTGCGCGTGACCGGCATGACGTTCGTCGGAAGCCGCGGAGCGGACAGCGAGCTCGTGGTGCAGGCACAGAGCGCGGTGTACCAGCCGGATACGGGCATCGCGGTGCTCGAGGTGGTCCGCGCCCACGTCGCGGATGCGCGCGGCGCGGAGAGCTTCCAGATGAGCTGCGACCGCGCGGAGCTCGACGTCGAGACCAGCGACTTCACCGCGACCGGGAACGTGAGCGGGCACACCGGCCAGGGTCAGCGATATCGCGCCTCCTGGGTGCGCTACGAGCGCGCGGCCTCGATGCTCTCGACCGACGCGCCCGTGACGCTGATCGACGCGCGTGGCACGGTTCGCGGCGACGGCTTTCGCTATCACATCGACGAAGGGCGCTTCGAGCTGATCGGCAACGTGGTGATGGAGCAGGCGCTATGAGCCGCTCGATGCGGGGCCTCGCGGCGCTGTTTGCGCTCGCGCTCGCCGGCGCGGGGCTCGCGTCGGCCGAGCCGCCGGTCGAACCCGCGGACGGCGCCGAGCGCGACGCCGCGCGCGTGCGCGTCGGCGTCGCGCCCTTCGACGTCGCGGCCGCCGAGGGCGTCGACGTTCCCGATTTCGCGACGCTGCTCGCGGATCTGCTCGGCACGCGGGGTGTCGGGCGTATCGTCGGCCCCGCTCAGGCCGGGATCGCGGCGGGCACGCAGGTCGCCGCGCCGGCCGCCAAGGCGTGGGCCGAGAGCGCGGAGGTCGACGGCGTCGTGGTCGGGCGCACCACGCGGCTCGGCAACCGCTTCAGCGTGGACGTGCGCCTGCTGTCCGCGCAATCCGGCGACGTCGTGGGCACCTACATCGCGGAGGTCGCGCACGACGACCCGCCGAGCTCGGCGCTCGGCGCGCTCGCAGATCAGCTGATCGCGGGGATTCTCGCGCTCGCGGGCGACGCGCCGCCCGCGTCGCGGGGTCCGCTCGCGGCGGACGCGAGCCTGCGCGGCTTCCATCGCGCAGCGCCGATCTCGATCCGCTCCCAGAGGCTCGAGGCCGCGGAGGTCAACGGCACGCGGCGCCTGGTGTTTCGCGGCGACGTGAACGTGGTCCAGAACGACATCACGATGACCTCGAAGCAGCTCACCGCCGACTATCCGAAGGGCTCGAGCGACCCCACGCGGCTCGTCGCGGAAGGCGCGGTGCGGGTGGTGCAGGGCGATCAGGAGGCGAGCTGCGACAGCGGCACCTTCCACCGCGCCGAGGAGCGGCTGGTGTGCTGTGGCCACGCGGAGCTCCGGGACGGCGCGAGCCGCGTGCGCGGCAAATGCATCGAGTTCGACCTCGCGCGTCAGACGGTGCGCGTCGAGGACGCGACGGTCTCCATCGCCCCCGAGCCGGGCGGCGCGCAGGACGACGAGGCGCGCTAGCCGTGGCCTCGTTGATCGGAGTCGCGCTCACCAAGCGCTACGGTCAGCGAGACGTGGTCCGATCGGTCGATCTCGAGGTGAAGCCCGCCCAGGTCGTCGGGCTGCTCGGCCCGAACGGCGCGGGCAAGACCACCACGTTCAACATGATCGCGGGGGGCGTGAAGCCGACGTCGGGGCAGGTCTTCCTCGGAGACGTCGAGATCACCGAGCTGCCGATGTACCGCCGCGCGCGGCTCGGCATCACGTACCTTCCGCAGGAACCCTCGATATTCAGGAAGCTTTCCGTCGCGGACAACGTCAACGCGATCCTCGAGACCGTGGAATCCGACCGCCGCGCGCGCCGCGAGCGGCTGCTCGCGCTTTTGGCGGAGCTCAGTCTGACCGAAAAGGCGGATTTTAGGGCGGACACGCTTTCGGGAGGCGAGCGGCGCCGCGTGGAGATCACGCGCGCGCTCGTGCTCGATCCGAAGTTCATGCTGCTCGACGAGCCCTTCGCGGGTATCGATCCGATTGCCGTGATCGACATCCAGAAGATCATCGATCAGCTCAAGACGAAGGGGATCGGCGTGATCATCACGGATCACAACGTGCGCGAGACGCTGTCGATCTGCGACCACGCGTTCATCATCAAGGACGGCCAGATCATCCGCAAGGGAACCCCGGAGGAGATCGCGTCCGACGAGCAGGTGCGGCAGTTCTACCTCGGCGAGAACTTTCAACTCTGAGCGCGCGCGCCGCGGATCGGCGCGAGCGTCGCATTCGATGGGTCGGGCGAAATGGCGATCGAGCTGAAACAGCAGTTGCGACTCAGCCAGCAGCTGGTGATGACGCCGCAGCTGCAGCAGGCCATCAAGCTGCTCCAGCTCAACCGCCTCGAGCTGGTGGGCCTCGTCCAGCAGGAGCTCGAGGAGAATCCGGTCCTCGAGGAGATCGCGGACGACGAAGGCGAAGCCTCACCCGACGAGATCGAGGCGGCCGAGGCGTCGGCCTCGTCCACGAGCGCGGAGGCGCGCGCGGAAGACGCGCCGAATGCGGGCGACGACGTCACGGACGCCGAGAAGATCGCCGAGCTCGAGTGGCAGGACTACCTGAACTCGAATCCGCAGGTGTCGTCACCTTCGGCCGGCGGTGACGAGCGGCCCTCGATCGACGCCACGCTGACGCGCCGCGATACGCTTACCGAGCACCTCGAGTGGCAGCTGCAGCTCACGCAGCTGCCGATCGAGGAGGAGATCGCGGCGCGCTTCATCATCGGCAACCTCGACGATCGCGGCTATCTGCAGGCGACGATCAGCGAGCTCGCGCGGCAGTCGGGCATGTCCGAGGAGACGGTCGAGCGCGCGCTCGCGCGCGTCCAGGCGCTCGATCCGATCGGCGTCGCGGCGCGTGACCTGCGCGAATGCCTGCTCGTGCAGGCGCGCGCGCTCGAGATCGAAGATCCGCTGGTGATCCGCATCCTC
>DASPGF010000141.1:0-12002 GCA_035620755.1 Myxococcota bacterium | reverse complement strand
CTCGCCTCGACCGCGGCGATCGTGCGGCGGTCCACGATCTCGAGCGCGGCGGGCACGAGCCCGGCCGCGATCACCGCGCCGACCGCGCGGCACGCCGACACCACGTCGGGGAAGATCCCGAGGAGCGTCTCGGCGCGCTCGGGGAGCGGCGAGAGCCGCACCGTGATCTCGGTGACGATGCCGAGCGTCCCCTCGCCCCCGACCACCGCGCCGACGAGGTCGTAGCCGCCTGGGAAGCCGCTCGCCGCGCCGATCCGCGCGAGCTCGCCGTCCGGCAGCACCAGCTCGAGCGCGAGCACGTGCTGCGTGGTGGTGCCGTACTTCAGCGTGTGCGGGCCGCCCGAGTTCTCCGCGACGTTTCCGCCGATCGTGCACGCGAGCTGACTCGACGGGTCGGGCGCGTAGAACAGCCCGTGCTCGAGCACCGCCTTCGAGAGGTCCGCGTTGATCACGCCGGGCTCGACGACCGCGTAGCGATCCTCGGCGCTCACCTCGACGATGCGATTCATGCGGGAGCACTCGATCACCACCGCGCCGTCGTTCGCGATCGCTCCGCCCGAGAGCCCCGTACCCGCGCCGCGCGGCACCAACGGCACACCGTGCGAGCGACACGCGGAGATGACGCCGCACACCTGCTCGCGATCCTTCGGGAGCACCACCGCGCTCGGCCTCGCGGAGTGCAGCGTGAGGCCGTCGCACTCGTAGACGAGCAGCTGCTCGGGGCGGTGCAGGCAGAAGTCGGCGCCGACGATGGATGCGAGATCTGCGACGAGCGACGCCATCGCCGCGAGTGTACTGGACCGCGCCGACGCCGCGCGGCGTGGGCCGCCGGGCCTCGCGCACCCCGCGCCGCGCCCGGCGCGCTAGGCGAGGCCGAGGCGCTCGAGATCCTCTTCGCTCAGGCCGAGGTGATGGCCCACCTCGTGGCGCACCGTGATCTGGATCTGCTCGATCAGGTCGTCGCGGCCGCGGCAGATCTTCTCGACGTTCTTCTTGAACAGGATCACGCGCGTGAGCTCGCCGTCGTGCGGCGCCGACTGGGACTGGGCCTCGGTGCGCGGCACGCCGATGTAGAGCCCGAGGATCTGCGGCGAGACGTTCTGATCGGCGATCATCTCGTCCGACGGAAAGTCCTCGACGAGGATCGGAACGTCGGCGACGTATTCGCGAATCGAGCGCGGCAGGTTGTCGATCGCCTCGGCGGCGACCGCGCGGAAGAACGCCTCGTCGACGCGAGCGGGCAGCGGGTAGTGGTCGGGATCGAGCGCGTTCGCGCGCTCGAACAGCGCGTCGGCCGCCTCGTTGTCGCCGAGCCGCTCGTGGACCAGCGCGAGGTGGTAGATGGCGTGGCCCGACTCCGCGTCGAGCGCGGTCGCAGCCATCAGCGCGCGGCGCGCCTCGCTGAAGCGGCCGAGCTCGAACAGGATCTGTCCCTCGAAGGCCCGGTAGATCGCGACGTCGCCCGAGGTCTTGAGGCCGCGCCTCACGAGGAACAGCGCGCCCTCGAGATCGTCGAGGTAGAAAACGGCCTTCGCCTTCAGGTAGTGGAGCTCGGCCTGTGTGCCGCGGTCGAGCCGCGGCAGCTCGGGGTCGCCCGCGAGCAGCTCGTCGGTGAGCTGCACGGCCTGCTCGAACTCGCCGAGATCCTCGATCAGCAGCTCGATGCGGTTGAGGTGTGCGGTGACGAACTTCGGGTCCGCGGTCAGCGAGCGCGAGAACTCGTGGAGCGCCTGGTCGACCTTGCCGTCGTCCCAGAGAATCTCGCCGCGCCCGTTGTGCGCCTCGGCGCCATCGGGGTGCGCGACGAGAGCCTCGTCGAGCCACGCCAGTGCTTCGTCCGTCCGGCCACCATGCGATGCCTCCATCGCCTGATCCAGACAATCCCAGTAGCGATCGAATCGATTCATGGCCTGTTGGTCGCCCGCGGAGGGCGCGCTCGGGTCCGCGCCGGAAACTGCGGGCCATTCTAGCAAAGCGCGCTCGCCGGCCCGGCCGCGCGCGTCCGTCGGAGCAATAACGTAAGTATTCGAATAATAAAGTGATTATACGATTCGGCGAGCGCGGTTTCGCGCGCGCGCAGGCGATTCGCAGCTCGCCGAGCAAACCGCCGTTCTACGGCATTTTTCGGCGCCGGCACCCCGGCCCCGCCCGGGCGCGTCGAGCTGCGGCTCGTCAGCCTGGCGCGGCGACTCGAGCTTCGCGGCGTCAGCCCGGCGCGGCCGACTCGAGCTTCGGGGCGTCAGCCCGGCGCGGCCGACTCGAGCTTCGCGGCGTCAGCCTGGCGTGGGCGACCCGAGCTTCGGAGCGTGGATGAGGATGCGCGAGCAATTGCCGCAGATCACGACCGTCTCGCAGCGCAAGATCTCGATGAAGCGCTGCGGCGGGATACCGACCCGACAGCCGCCGCAGCGCTCCTCGTCGACCAGCACGACCGCGGGACGGCGCCGGTGCGCGATGCGCTCGTAGTGTCCCAGCAGCTCGCGCCCGACCTGCGGCCCGAGCTGCGCGCGCAGTGCCTGCAGGCGCGCGATCTCGCTCGCGAGCTCGGGCTCGCGCGCGTCGATCGCGCGCCGCTCGGCGCCGAGCCGCGCGCGCGCTTCGGCAACGCCCTTCTCGGCGTCCGACGATCGGCCACGCGCCTGCTCGATGGCTTCCATCTGCTCGAGGATCTGCGTCTCGCAGCTCGAGATCGCAAGCCGCGCACCGTCCATCTCGCGAAGCAGCGCGGTGTAGGCGTCGTTCGACTTGACCTGGAACTGCTGGCCCTCGAGCCGGTGCAGCAGCGACTCCTGGTCCTGCAGCGCGGCCTCGGCGCGGCGCAGCGCAATCTCGGCGTCCTGCAGCATCTGCTTCGCGGCCGCGAGCTGCGCGTCACAGCCCGCGAGATCCGCTGCGATGCGCTCGCGAAGGCCGGGGAGACTGTTCTGTTCCGTGAGGATCGCGGCGAGCTGGTCGTCCAGCCGCTGCAGTTCGAGCAGCTGTGTCAGCCCTTCGAGCACGCGCGGTTCCGCATGGGAGTGCGAGCTTAACCCGAGATCGCGCGGCGCGCCGCCGTCGCCGCGCACGCCGCGCGCGGCTTCCCTCGCGCGCCCTGCGGCGATCGCCCGGCCCCGCATCGCCGCTCGGCGACGGCATTGCGCGGGCCTTGCCGCGCGCTGCGCTTTGGCCTTCTCTACGGGGAGCCTGCATGCCGCGCCTCCTCGCGATCACGCTCGCCCTGCTCGCCGCGTCGTGCGGCTCCCGCGACTGGGTGGAGATCCGCTCGAAGGAGGGTCGCTTCGCGATCAAGATGCCCGCCGCGCCGACGCCGAGCACGCGCGCGGTCGACACGGGCGCGGGCCCGATCGCGCTGCGGCTCGAGCTGCTCGCGCACCGCGGCTTCGATTACATGGTCGGATACTCCGACTACCCCGCGGAGTTCGCGGCGAGCGCCGATCCCGCAGCGATCCTCGACGGCGCGCGCGACGGCGCCGCGGCGAGGCTTCCCGGCACGGTGCTCGAGGAGCGCGCAATCTCGCTCGGCGAGCACCGCGGGCGCTCGATCACGCTCCAGGACGCGAGCGCGGAGCGCATCGTGCAGCTGCGGCTGCTGCTCGTCGGGCGGCGCCTCTACCAGTTCGGTGTCGCGACACCGCTGCGCGATCGCTCGGCCGCGGAGGTCGAGCAGTTCCTCGACTCGTTCGCGCTGCTCCAGAACTGAGCCGCCGTCGCGTCGCGAGCGCCGAGCCGCGCGCGATCAGCCGACGATGCGCGGCGCCGTGATCAGCAGCCCCACGCCCGTACCCGCGACGAGGCCTCCCGCGATGCGGCGCGCGAGCGACCAGTCGTCGGTCAGCAGCAGCGCGCCCAGCAGCGCGCCGAGCAGCGCGCAGCAGGCGATCGTCGCCGCGATGATCGGGTGCGCGGCGATCGCCGCGAGCGCGCCGCTCCGCGCGCGGCGGCGCGCCTCGTGCGCCGGGATTGCTCGCTTCACGCGCGCACCGTAACACGTCCCGCGCCGCTCGACCTCCGCGGCACGCAGCGCGGCGCGCTCAGGCGGCGCTTGGCGGCTCGCGCTAAACAGTAGCGCCATGGATTCCATCGAACGGGCGCTCGAGGGCTCGCGCTTTGCGTGCTTCTGGCTCGACCAGGCCGCACGCCCCGCTGCGCTGCCATCGCTCGCGGGCAGCCAGCGCTGCGAGCTGCTGATCGTCGGCGGCGGCTTCACGGGCATGTGGGCCGCGCTCCAAGCCAAGCAGCGGAACCCCGCGCTCGACGTCGTGCTGATCGAGTCGACACAAATCGGTGACGGCGCATCGGGGCGAAACGGCGGCTTCCTCAGCTACAAGCTCGCGCATGGCGAGATGAACGCCGAGCATCACTTTCCGGGCGAGGCCGCCAAGCTCGCCGAGCTCGGCCGCGAGAACCTGCGCGGCTTCGTCGAGACGCTCGAGCGCCACCAGATCGACGCGCGCTACGAGGCGACCGGAAGCATCGCGGCCACCACGCAGCCGTACCAGAACGAGATCGCGGCCGAGCTCGTGGAGAACGCGCGCCGTGCGGGAGAGGACGCCGTCTGGCTGAGCCAGAGCGAGATGCGCGAGCACGTCAACTCGCCGACCTATCTCGGCGGCATCTGGTTTCGCGGCGGGCAGGACGGCCTCGTCGACCCCGCGTATCTGTGCTGGGGGCTCAAGAAGGCGATCGTCGCGCTCGGCGTTCGCGTCTTCGAGGGCACGCCGCTGCTCGGCGTGCGATCGGCGGGCGACGGCATGCAGGTCGACTGCCCGAGCGGGAGCGTGCGCTGCGCGAAGGTGCTCGTCGCGACCAACGCGTTTCGCAATCCGGTCGCCAAGGCGCGGCGATTGGTGATTCCCGTCTGGGATTACGTGCTCGCCACCGAGCCGCTCAGCGCCGCGCAACGCGATGCGATCGGCTGGAAGAGCCGCGAGGGCATGTCGAACGTCGCGAACATGTTTCACTACTACCGGATGACGCACGACGGCCGCATCACCTGGGGCGGCGGCACGACCGTGTGTTACTACTACGGAAACGGCAGGAGCGAGCGGCTCGCGGACTCGCGCGCGCGTTACCGGCGGCTCGCTCGGGATTTCTTCGAGACGTTTCCGCAGCTCGAGGGAATCCGCTTCAGCCATCGCTGGAGCGGCATCATCGCCTCGAGCACGCGCTTCTGCATGACGCCGGGTACCGCGTTCGGCGGCAAGCTCGCCTGGTCGATCGGCTACACGGGCCTCGGAGTCGGCGCGAGCCGCTTCGGCGCGCGCGTCGGGCTCGAGCTGCTCGGCTACGACCCGAGCGACATCCTCGCGCTGCAGTTCGTGCGCAAGCCCGCGATGCCGTGGCCTCCCGAGCCGCTGCGCTGGATCGGCGTCACGCTCACGCGCAGCGAGATGGCGCGCGCGGATCGCAACCGCGGCCGAAGGGGGCTCTGGCTCAAGCTGCTCGACCGCCTGCGGCTCGGCTTCGCGTGCTGAGCGGCGCGCGCATCGCATGAGCGGCGCGGCGCCGCGCCCGGGGTGGGCTCCTCGCAGCGCTCGCACGGCACCGCCTCACGAGCCGCGCGCGACGACGGCCTCCGGGGTGCGCGTGCGCTGGCTCGCGCTCGCCGCCGCGTCGGCTTGCGTCGCGTGCGCGAGCCCCGGCGGCGGTGCGCGCACCGCGAAGATCGATCAGGTGAGCCGATCGGCCGAGGCCTTCACGGCGTTTCTCGGATCGCGCGGCAGAGCGATCGAGCAGATCCGCGCCGCCATGCCGCGCGCGCCGGCCGAATCCGTCTACCTCGTGGCTCCCGAGGTGCCGAACGCCGAGCTCGCGCGCTACATCGAGCTGGACGCGAGCGGCTACGCGTTCGAGATCTTCCTGCGCGTGCTGGTCTCGAAGCGCGATCGGCGCGTGCATCGCTACCTCGTGAAGGGAGACTGGCGATCGGTGAAGCTCGGCTTCACGTCGCTTCGCGACCCCGAGTGGTACGATGCCGTCTACCTCCATACACATCCAAGAGACAAGCGGCTGATTCCCAACTCGATCCCCGACTTTCTCCACGCGGAGGTCTTTCCGAACGTGAGCAAGCTGGTCGTCGGAGACGGCATCCCGGTCGAGTTCGAGAGCATCGCGCGCAACGCGGACGGCATCGACGTCTTCGAGATCGACGGCCGGCAGCTCTCGATCGAGCGGCCCACGCACGCTCCGCCGCGCACCAAGGACGAGCTGCGGCGCGCTCAGCACGACGTAGACGACGCGGCGCGCGAGCTCGACCGCATCTTCCGCGAGAGCGTCGAGCGCG
This sequence comes from Myxococcota bacterium, assembly GCA_035620755.1. Taxonomy (GTDB): domain Bacteria; phylum Myxococcota_A; class UBA9160; order UBA9160; family SMWR01; genus JACZVU01. Next base: position 5,719 of record DASPGF010000141.1, on the reverse strand, counting down.
GCAGCCAGCGCGTCGAGCTGCGCAACGCGGACGGCATGCGCGTCGTCTACGACCGCCGCCGGCCGCTCGCCGCGCGCCTCGACGACGTCTACCGGCTCGCCGAGCTCGCGCTCCCCGAGGAGCGGGCTGGGTCGGCGCCCGCGCGCGCGAGCTCGCGCACGCCCGAATCGGGCGCATCGCCCGCGCTCGGCTACTGATTGCGGCACGCTCGTAGGTTTTTCACCCCCGAATCTCAAGAACAATTTTCTGGGAGCCGATGATCACGCAGCGGCGCGGAACGTGATACCAACCTATCCGGGCGAAATCGCCACTGGGGGTCTGCTTTGCGAACGGGAATCAAGGCGCTGCTCGTGCTCGCGACCGCGCTGGCTGCGGCTGCAGCGCACGCCGAGCAGGAAACGGAGCGCGGCATCACGCGCAACCCATCTGCGCTCTCCGATTCGGAGCTGGATGCGCGTCTGCGCTTCCTCGAGGAGCGCCTCGACGGCGGCAAGAAGTTCACCCAGTACTGGCAGTGGGGATGGACGGCCATCTACGGTGCGGGCATCCCTTACGGTGTGACGCGCGCCGTCACCACGGACAGCCCGAACTCGCGCGTGCAGCACATCGTCACGGCGGCCAAGAGCGCGATCGGCACCGCGCGCCTGGTGGTCTGGCGGCATCCGGGCCGACACGGCGCGGACCCGATGCGCGAGATCGAGGGCGGCGACACGCGCGAGGCCAAGCTCGCTCGGCTCGAGGAAGGCGAGGCGCTGCTCAAGGCGGTCGCCGAGCGCGCCACGCACCGCACGAGCTGGAAGTCGCACGCCGGAAACCTCGCGCTCAACCTCGCGGGAGGCGGGTTCATCCTCGGCTTCGGCTGCGACTCCGACGTGCTCGAATCGGTGCTGGTCGGCGTCGGCGTCGGCGAGCTCAACATCTGGACCGCGCCCAAGCGCGGCATCCAGGATCTCTCGGATTACGAGACGCGCTTCGGCATGAAGACCGCGAGCCGCTTCGACTGGGCGATCGTGCCGACCGCGGGCGGCGCGGCGATCCAGGTGCGGTTCTAGCCCGGGCAGCTCCGTTTTCTTCCGAGTGATCCGCCGCTGGCCGGGGCCCAGTTGGCCCGGCTGGATCGAACGCGCCTAGCCGAGGCCGACGTCTTCCTTCGAGTAGTCGGCGCTGAGCCAGCGCTCGGGATGCATGTGAATCAAGATTGCGGTGTCGTCTGCGCTGCCACCGGTCGCGCTCTCGATGTAGCGATCTCCGCCCTTGCGCCCGAGGTATCGATGCGCGAGCGGCCGCTGGTGGCGCTCGACGTCCGCGCGCTCGATGCGCACGATCGGCCCTTCGACGCTCACGTATTTATAGGGAGGCCTCTCGTCCTGCACGCAGAGGCTGATCCGGCGCCCCTCGGCGACGAGCTTGCCCTTGCGCGACGTGCTCTCGGTGATCACCTGCACTTCACCACCCGGCTGGTACGCGTACCAGACCGGAACCGTGAGCGGCCCGCGCCCCGCCTGCTCGAGGCTCAACACTCCCACGTGCAGCCCCGCGAGAAACTCCTCGCGCTCCTCGTCCGACATCCTGGTCGACATGTCTTTCTCCTCACCGTCGCTTCGGCGGCACTCGGCGGGTCGGCCGTGTCAGCGGCACGAACTCGGGCTGACACTCCGAGCAGGATTCGATCCTGCGACCCGTTGCCTAGAGTTTCCAGCGTTGTGGGCTGCACTGCAATCCGCTTCGGGATCGCCGCGATCGCCGCGTGGTATCCTGCTTCGCTCATGACTCCGACTCGAGCTGCGAAGCCGCGACGATGAGCGCCGACGATCGAGACGCCCCCTATCTGCTCTCGCGCAGGCGCCTGCTGCAGGGCGCGATCGCGGCCGCGTTGCCCCTGCGTCTGCTCGCTTGCTCCCGTGGAAGCGACGACGAGCCGTTGCAGGTGGGCGGCTTGCCGGTGACGTGCAATCTCACGCTTCCCGTCGCGTGCGTCGCGAAGGCGCGAAGCAACGGCGCGGCCGGCGCGGCCACTCCGCGCTTCGAATACGAGTACAGCAAGTACAGCGGCTGGCCCGAGATCAAGGAATCGCTGATGGCGGGAAGGATCCAGGCCGGCTACATGCTCGCGCCGCTGGTGATGGATCTGGCGGACAAGAAGATTCCCGTGAAGATCGTCTCGCTCGGACATCGCTCCGGGGCCGTAATCATGGTGCGCACGGAGTCGCCGTATCAGCACTTCCGGCAGCTCGCGGGCAAGCGGATTGCGATTCCGAGCCGCTTCGCGGTCGACTTCCTGTTCTTGCGGAAGATGCTCGCGCAAGAGGACATGACGCACGACGACATCGAGATCGTCGAGATGCCGCCCCCCGACATGCCCGCGGCGCTGTACGCGAACGCGGTGGACGCCTACTGCACCGGCGAGCCGTTCGGCGCAGCCGCGCAGCGCGCGGGCTACGCGAGGCCGCTGCGGATGACGCGCGACGAGTGGCGCAACTACATCTGCTGCGTGCTGACCGTGCGCGAGGAGCTGATCCAGCGCAACGCTGCGATGGTGCAGGACCTCGTCAACTACGTGCTCGGCGCGGGCCTGTGGCTCGACGCGAAGCAGGAGAACCGCGACACGGCAGTCGAGATCGCAGCCGGCCGCGACTTCTTCAATCAGGATCCGAACATCATCAAGTACGTCATGGAGAATCCGACCGACCGGGTGACGTACGGCGATCTGCGGATGATCCGGGCGGAGTTCGAGGAGCTGATGCAGCTTTCGATCGAGGCCGGCACGATCGAGCGGCGCATTCCGTACGAGAGCTACATGGATGAGAGCTTTGCAGCGAACGCCCAGCCCGCGGCGATCACGCTCTGAGACATGAATGAGAGCTTGGCAAGCAATGCGCAGCCGGCGGCGATCACGCTCTGAGATGAGGGCAAGGATCGCAGCGCTCGGAGTGCTCTCGCTCCTCACGGCGACGATCGGCGCTGCCGACGATGCGGGCTTCCGAGCGGGAACGTTCAGCCCGCCGCGCGTGGCGCCCGATTTCTCGCTGCGCGGCTCCGACGGAGCGGAGCTGAATCTCGGCCGCTTCCGCGGAAAGGTCGTCATCCTCGGCTTCGGCTTCACGTCCTGCCCCAACGTCTGCCCCATCACGCTCGCGGTGCTCGCCGAGGCGCGCAAGAAGCTCGCCGCGCAGGCCGCCGAGCTCCAGGTCGTCTACATCACCGTCGACCCCGCGAGAGACGACGCCGAGCGCATGCGGAAGTACCTCGGCTCCTTCGACCCGACCTTCATCGGCGGCACGGGCAGCGCCGACGAGCTGGCGGCGGTGCGGCAGAGCTATGGGATCACCGCGACGCGGGAGGACATTGGAACGAGCTACGGGTTCAGCCACTCGTCGTACACCTACCTGATCGATCGCGAGGGCAACCTGCGCGCGCTCATGCCGTACGGGCACTCCGCTGACGATTACGTGCACGATGTCGAGATCTTGCTGAAGCCGTGAGCGCGCACGACCCCGCAGCGTAGGCGTGAGCGACACCCGGACGCCTCGTGCGCGTCGAGCGCGCTCGGTCCTGCTGCTCATCGCCGCCTGCGGGATCGGTGTCGTGATTTTCGCGACATGGGTCCCGGTCCATTCCGATTCGAGGGATGCGATCTTCGAGATCCCGAAGGGGACCTGGGCGCGGCGGATGGCCGGAGATCCCGTTGAGATCCTCCCCAATTCGATTCGACTGACGCTCGGCCTCAGGGACGTGCTCGTTTTGCGGAACCTCGACGACGTTCCGCAGATCTTCGGGCCCACGCTGATGATGCCCGGCCAGAGCTTTCGGCTACCGTTCGCGCAGGTATCGACCTATCAGTTCGATTGCACCGCACATTCGAGCGGACAGATGACCGTCATCGTCGAGCCATACCCCACGACCCCGTGGGCGCGGCTTCGCTGGTGGGTTCGGGAGCACTCGGAACGGCGATGACTTCGACGCGACGAACCTTCGGCGTATCCGAAATCAAGCAGGCAATCCCGTCGCTGGCGGTGGGCGCGCTGCTGATTGCCCTCTGGTGGACGATCGTCGCAGCGACCGGAAGCGTGATCTTTCCCACACCGTGGCAGGTCGTGACGGGCACGCTCGAGCTGATCCGGGACGGAACGCTGTGGGAGCACATCGGCGCCTCGCTGCTGCGTGTCGCCACGGGGTTCGGGCTCGCCGTCGCGTTCGCGGTGCCGCTCGGCCTCTGGATGGGATGGGTGCGAGGCGCGTATCGGACCCTCAACCCGATCTTCCAGATGCTGCGGCCGATCTCGCCCATCGCCTGGATTCCGATCGCGATCCTGTGGTTCGGCGTGGGCAATGCCTCGCCGATCTATCTGATCTTCATCTCGTCCGTGTTTCCGATGATCGTGCAGACGACCTCGGGCGTGCACGCGATCGAGCGGCGCTATCTGCAGGCCGCCGAGAACTTCGGAGTCGCGCGCCACACATTGTTCAGCCGAGTCGTGATCCCGGCGGTGCTGCCGCAGATCATCGTGGGAATGCGAATCGGGCTTGGCGTTGCGTGGCTCGTGGTCGTCGCAGCGGAGATGATCGCGCTGCGCTCTGGCCTCGGCTATCTGATCATCGACTCGCGCAATGCGGGCAACCGCTACGATCTCGTGATCGCGGGGATGATCATCATCGGGCTGATCGGACTGCTGCTCGACGGCTTGATGCGGCTTCTCGAAGGGCTCAAGTCGGTGCGGTGGCGCTATGCGCATTAAGATCGAAGTCGACGACATCAAGAAGAGCTTCGCGACCGACCAGGGTGTACTGCGGGTGGTCGACGGAGTCAGCTTTACCGTCGGTGACGGTGAATTCGTCACCATCGTGGGCCCTTCGGGCTGCGGCAAGTCGACCCTGATGAGCATCGTCGCGGGGTTCGCGCGCCCGGATCAGGGCTCGGTCGCGATCGACGGTGTGCGGAAGAGGCGACCGAGCCCCAAAGGCATCCTCATCTCGCAGCGCGGCTCCGTGTTTCCGTGGCTCACCGTGCAGGAGAACCTGATGTTCGGCCTGAACGGAGCGGCGCGCCTCGACAAGGTGGAGCTCGCCGATCACTACGCGGCGCTCGTGGGGCTCAAGGGCTTCGAGAAGAGCTATCCGCACGAGCTCTCCGGCGGCATGGTGAAGCGGGCCGAGCTCGCGCGCGCGCTCGTCGTCAAGCCCGAGATCCTCTTCATGGATGAGCCATTCTCGGCCCTCGATGCGCTGATGAGCCTGCGCATGCGAAACGAGCTGCTGCGCGTGCTCGCCGAAGAGCGACACACCGTCTTGTCGATCACGCACGACGTCGAGGAAGCGATCCACCTGGCGGATCGCATCATCGTGCTCTCGCCGCGCCCCGCGTGCATCAAGGCCAGCTTCGAGGTGAAGCTCCCGCATCCGCGCAAGCTCACGAGCCCCGAGGTGCAGGATCTCCGGCTTGCGATCCTCCGCGAGCTCGGAGTCGATCGATCGGAGTAGGCACGCGCAGCGACTGGCGCTCCGGGCAGGACTCGACGGTTCGCTTCGCTCACGGGTCGAGTCCGGCGATCCTTTCCTGGGAAGAGTGGCGCTCCGGGCAGGACTCGAACCTGCGACCCGCTGCTTAGAAGGCAGCTGCTCTATCCGCCTGAGCTACCGGAGCCCGTGTCTACGCTAGCCCCAGCCGACTAGGGCTGCCGTCTCGCTGAGGCTCGCCGCGAAGCGCGGCGTCGGTCGACGC
>DASPGF010000140.1:0-2237 GCA_035620755.1 Myxococcota bacterium | reverse complement strand
CGACCGGGCGTTGCGCGCGATGGCGGCGACATCGCATTCATCGACTTTCGAGACGGAGTGCTCGAGCTCGAGCTGCGCGGCGCCTGCAGCGGATGCCCGAGCGCGGCCGCGACCCTGAAGCACGCGGTCGAGCTGCGGCTGCGCGAGGAGATCGCAGAGATCCGACAAGTGGTCGCCGTTTAGCGGGGAGCGGCAGCGGCGGATGCAGCGGCAGCGGCGCGACCAGTGGAGGCCGCCGCACAGCCAGTAAGAGGCAGCAGCGGCAGCGGAAGCAGCAGGAGCGAGAGGGCGGCGGCGTTTGATGCACGCGCAACGCGGATCGAGGCAGGCTGGCCACGGCAGTCGCTGGCGCGACGCGCAGCAGAGGCGGCGGCGCCGCTGGTCGCGGCGCGGCGTCGCGACGCTCGCGATCGCGGCGGCCCTGACCGCGTTGGGCGTGCTCGGCTTGCTGCGGCGACAGCCCGCCGCCCAGCCGCCTGTGCCCGCGCCCGCAGCCGAGATCGCCGCGCCCGCGCCCGTCGACTCGCTCGAGGCGGCGCCGCGAACCAAAGTTGCCGCTCCCGCGCCCGTCGACTCGCTCGAGGCGGCGCCGCGAATCGAAGTTACCGCTCCCACTCCCGTCGACTCGCTGGAGACGGCGCCGCGAATCCTGTTCGGGCGCCCCCCCGTCACCGAGAGCACGCTGCGGCTTGCCACCACCACCAACGAGTTCGGCGCCGAGCGCTTCGTCGAGACGCTTCCGATCCTGCGCGGCAGAGCGACCCAGATCGAGACGCTGCGGGTTCATTACACGCTCGACACCGAGCTCACGCGCAGCGCGTTCGAGATCCTGCGGGACGGCAAGGTCGCGCTCGGTCACGTGATCCTGCTCGATCCCGACAGCGGTCGCGTGCTCACCTACGCGTCGACCGACGCCGTGCAGTTTCCGCCGAACAAGCTCTATCCGGCGGCGTCGCTCGTGAAGGTGATCACCGCGGCGGCCGCGCTCGACGTCGATCCGGGGCTCGCGGGGCTCCCATGCCGCTATAGCGGCAGCCCCTATGCGCTGACGCCGCGCTCGATCGACCCGCCGCGCATCGGCCACGAGATCTCGCTGCGCAAGGCGCTCGCGAGCTCCAACAACCAGTGCTTCGCGCAGCTCGCGGTGCACGCTGTCGGCCAGGAGCCGCTCATCGATGCGATCTCGCGCTTCGGCTGGCTGTCGCAGCCGGCGCCCGAGCATCCCGCCGGCAAGGTGGATGCCGGCGAGGATCGCTTCGATCTCGGCCAGCTCGGCTGCGGGCTCGCGGGCTCGCGCATCACGCCTCTGCACGCCGCGCAGCTCGCCGCGGTGCTCGCGCGCGGCGAGCTGGTTGCGCCGCACTGGATCGAGGGCGTGTACGACGGCGCGGGGCGCGAGCTGCTGTTGCCCGCGAGCGCTGTGCCGCGCCAGGTGATGACGCGCGAGCTCACCGACGAGCTGCGCGCGATGCTGATCGACACGACGCTCCAGGGCACGGCGCGGCGCGCGTTCCGCACGCGCAACGGCGCGCCGCTGCTGGGACCGGTTCGCGTCGCGGGCAAGACGGGCAGCCTGTCGGGCACGGATCCCAAGGGCCGCTACGAGTGGTTCGTGGGCGTCGCGCCCGCCGACGAGCCCGAGGTCGCGATCGCGGTGTTGCTCGTGCAGAACGCGAAGTGGTGGCGCACCGCCTCGCAGATCGCCGCGGAGGTGCTCGAGGACGTGTTCTGCGAGGGGCACCGCTGTCGCCCCGAGCTCGCCGCGCGCTGGCTGCGCGCGACCACCGAGACCGCTGCGCTCGAGGGCGCCGAGGGTCGAGCGCTCAACTAGGAGCCCGCGCAGTTCGCGTTTCAGAGGGCGCGTCCGCGCGGTCGGCCGCGAGCCTGCCCGCGAACTTCGCGTCGAGCCGCCCGCTCTCGTAGAGAAACCGGATGGTGTCGGCCAGCGTCTCGGCGGTCGGGCGGAACTGCACGCCGAGCGCTGCGAGGGTCGCGCTGCTGTCGCAGGGCACGCAGCGCGTCATGATCTCGGCCGTCTCGCGCGTGATCGCGTAGTCGAAGCGCACGACCCGCCGCGCGGCGTCGAGCACGCGCGCGCCGCCGCGCAGCAGCGCTGCGGGAAGCGGATAGCGCGGCGCGCGCCGGCCCGTGATCGCGTCGCAGTGGTCGGCCAGCTCGGACCAGCTCGCGAAGCGCCCGCCTGCCATGAAGCGGCGCGGCCCGCGGCCGGGCTCGGC
>DASPGF010000139.1:0-2180 GCA_035620755.1 Myxococcota bacterium | reverse complement strand
GAGGCGCCCGAGGTGTTCCGCGTGGGCCGCGTCGGAAAGGTCTCGCTGCTCCAGGAGTTCCCGCCGCCCGCTCTGCGCGCGAAGGTCGAAGCTGCGGTCAAGCACTGCCCGACCGGGACGCTGCGCATCGAAGAGCTCCCGACGCGAGGTGATTCCTGAACTGCGCCGGTGTAAGCTTCCGGCGGATCAGCTGTCTGGCCGCTGCACGGCGCGCCGCGCACGGAGGCGTGCGGCAAGCCGCGCCGTCGCTCCGCGCCACAGGGAGGCGCCCTGACCGATGTCGTTGATCCGCGAGATCGCGTGGGAGAGCTGCCTGCTCGAGCCGCGCCGCAATCCGCAGTTCGAGCGGCGTTTTCGGCGCGAAACGGGGCGCTCCGGCGGGCCCGTCAGCTACTTCTCGGGCACCTCCTGGCTCGATGACACGGCCGTCGCGTTCAGCGTGCACGTGGGCCGGCACGTCTCGCTCGAACCGCAGCTCGCAGGCCTCGTCGGAATCGTCGTGAGCCAGGACAACTCGTGCCGCTTCTGCTTCGCGGAGACGCGCGCGTTCCTGCGCATCCTCGGCGTGCCCGATCGCCGCATCGCGCAGCTCGAGCAGGATCTGCTCAGCGAGGAGTTCGACTCGCGCGAGCGCGTGGCGCTCGCTTTCGCGCGGCGCTTCTCGCGCGCGAATCCGCCGCCCGACAAGCGCGACATCGATGGGCTGCGTGCGGCGGGCTTCGACGAGCTGCAGATCCTCGAGCTCGCGAGCGTCGCAGGCCTCTACGTGTTCTTCAATCGCGTGACGACGCTGTTCGCGCTGCCGCCGTACGCGATCGAGCGATTTCCCGACCGCTGGCACGTGCGCCTGCTGCGGCCGCTGATCGCGCGCAGGCTGGTGCGATCCGTCCGCGGCGCGCGCATCGAGCGGCTCGAGCCCGGCGAGGGCGAGGGCATCTTCGCGCCGGTGGTGCTCGGCCTCGACGGCCTTCCATTCGCGCGCTCGCTGCGCCGCACTCTCGACGGCATGTGGACAACCGGCGCCCTCAGCCAGCGGACCAAGGGCCTCGTGATCGCGATCGTGGCGCGCGCTCTCGGCTGCGCGCGCACGGAGCGAGAGGCCGCAGAGCTGCTCGTCGCGGACGGCCTGCACGCGCGAGAGGTCGAGTCGGCGCTCGCCCACCTCGCTTCTCCGGCGCTGGACGCCAAGCAGCGCACGGCGCTCTCGTTCGCGCGCGAGACCGTCTGGTACGAGCCCGCGCGAATCCAGCGCCGCGGCCGCGAGGCGATGCAGAGCTTGTCGCGCGACGAGTTCATCGAGCTCGTCGCGGTCGCGTCGATCGCGAACATGGTCTGCCGACTCGGAGCGATCGTCTGCGCTGCTTGAGCCGCCTCCGATGACGGATGGCGGCGGGCTCGAGCTCGCCATCCTGCTCGCTTCCGCGCTGCTCGCGATCGCGCTCGCGCTGCGGCTGCGACAGAGCCGCCGCGAGAATCAGCGACTGCTGCAGCGAATCGAGAGCGCCGCCTCGAAGCTCCAGAACCTCCAGCTCGCGTTCAGCCGCTTCGCGCCCGAGCAGGTGATCGAGCGCGTGATCGCCGAAGGCGTGTCGGGAATCGGCGAGAAGAAGGACGTGTCGGTGCTGTTCGCCGACCTCGTGGGCTTCACGGCGCTCAGCGAGCAGATCGAGCCGACGCAGCTCGTCGAGATCCTCAACGGCTACTTCGACCGCATGAGCGAAGCCATCTCGCGCCACCGCGGCTACGTGTCGACGTTCATCGGAGACGGGATCCTCGCGCTGTTCGGCGCGCTCTCCCCGAACCCGTGGCAGGCCGATGACGCGGCGCACGCCGCGCTCGCGATGCGCGATGCGCTTGCCGCCTACAACCGCGAGCTCGCCGCGCGCGGCATCCCGGCGCTGTCGATCGGCATCGGCTTGAATCGCGGCGTGGGCGTCGCGGGCCTGGTCGGCAGCCGCGACCTCAAGGAGTTCGCGTTCGTCGGCCAGACCGTCAACGTCGCGGCGCGCGTGCAGGATCTCACGCGGCAGCTGCGCGCGGACATCATCGCGACCGCCTCGCTGCGGCAGCGCCTCGACCCGCGCTTCGAGCTTCGCGCCCTTCCCGCGACGCACGTCAAGGGCGTCGCCGCACCGCTCGAGATCTTCGCGCTCGAGAAGTTCGCCGAGGAGGGCGAGTCG
>DASPGF010000138.1:0-2647 GCA_035620755.1 Myxococcota bacterium | reverse complement strand
AGTATTGCCAAGAAATATACCAATCGTGGCCTGCAATTCCTCGACCTGATCCAAGAAGGTAACATCGGGCTGATGAAGGCAGTGGATAAATTTGAATATCGCCGTGGCTATAAGTTCAGCACGTATGCCACCTGGTGGATCCGTCAAGCGATCACCCGCGCCATCGCCGATCAGGCTCGGACCATCCGCATCCCCGTACACATGATCGAGACGATCAACAAGCTCGTGCGCGCCACGCGCTTCCTCGTGCAGGCGCTCGGCCGCGAGCCCACGCCCGAGGAGCTCGCCGAGCGCATGGAGCTGCCCGTCGAGAAGGTGCGCATGGTGCTGAAGATCGCGAAGGAGCCCGTGAGCCTCGAGGCGCCCGTCGGCGAGGAAGAGGCGAGCCAGATGGGCGACTTCATCGAGGACCGCAGCGCCATCAACCCGCAGGACGCGATCCTCCACAACAGCCTCGCCGAAGGCACGCGCCGCGTGCTCGCGACGCTCGCGCCGCGCGAGGAGCAGGTTCTCAAGATGCGCTTCGGCATCGGCGAGCGCAGCAACCATACACTCGAGGAGGTCGGCCAGGATTTCGCGGTTACGCGCGAGCGCATCCGCCAGATCGAGGCCAAGGCGCTGCGCAAGCTGCGCCACCCGAGCCGCAGCCGCATGCTGCGGGATTTCATGGAGAGCGAGGAGTAAAGACGGGCGGGCGCGCGCGGCGTTCGGCGCGTGTTACGAAGTAGCCGTTCGTCCCGGTGACACGCGCGCGATCCAGGCGTCGAAGTCGCCGTCGTAGCCCACCTCGCGTTGGCGGGCGGCCACGCGCGCGCGAATCGACTCGAGCGCTTCCGCGCGAATCGGCGGCTGCTTCTCGAGCGCCGCTGCGATCCGTTCCGCGCTCGCGCGCACGCGCGCGCCCGCCACCTCGGCGATGCCCGCCTCCGCGCTGCGCTCAGCGTGCGCGATACCGAGAAAATCCTCGACCATCAACTGCGTCACCTGCCGCGCGTGCTTGCGCGACGCGATGATGTTTCCCTTGCCGGTCACGATGTTCCCCGCCGAGAACACCGTCGGGTAGGCGTCGAGCCGCCCGAGCTCCCAGTCCGCGAAGCGAAACAGCTCGCCCTTCATCTCGATGCCCTCGATCGGCAGCGGAATGCTCCCGATCGAGCTCACCACGCACGAGCCGCGCCGCTCGAAGCGCTCGTCGGTCGGCACGAGCTTGCCGGCCTCCACGCGCATGCGGCGGAACATCAGCCCCACCAGCCGCCCGTTCTCGACGATCATCTGCTCGGGCGCCGCGAGCGCCTCGACCTTGAAGCAGTACTTCTCCCGCGCCTTCTCGAGCAGCTTCGCGCGGCTGCCGCGGACCTTCTCGACGCGCTCGGGTGTCGCATCCTCGGGTATCTCCACGAGCGGCATCTCCTGCTCGCTGCGGCGATAGAACAGCGTGCAGCCCTCGAGCCCGAGGTCGCTGAACGCGAGCCCGTGTGTGGCGAGCAGCTTCGGGATGCCCTTCACCTCGAGCTCGATCACGTCCACCTCGATGCCGCGCTTCGCGAGCGCCGCGCGCGTCGTCTCGAGCATCAAGATCTTGACCACGTCGATCGACGCGAGCCCGCCACCGATCACGAGCGCGCCGTCGAGCGCCTCGAAGCGCGGCCCGCTGTAGGTTGGATCGTGCATGTGGTTGAACCCGATCACGAACGGGTTCTGGTAGATCAGCCCCTTGCCGACGTACGCGTCGATCCCCTCGATCGGCAGCGGGCGATCTCGCCACGCGCCGTTCGCGAGCACCACCGCCGAGAACCCCCAGTCGCGAACCAGCTCGCGAAAGCCGACGTGCTCGCCGACCCGCGTGCACGGCACGAAGCGCACCCCCGGCCGCCGCAGCCGCTCGCCGATCGCCGCGTACTCCTTCTCGCGCAGCGCCTCGTGCCAGCGCGGCAGCCCGTCCTCGATCTTCCCGTACGGCCGCGCATTCTGCTCGAACACCACGACCTCGCAGCCCGCCTGCGCGAGCGCGCCGGCGACCTCCGCGCCCGCGACCGCGCCGCCGATCACCGCGACGCAGTGCGATGGGTTGGCGTGGGAGGTGGGGTGTGCGCGCGCCGCGTCGTCGGTGCGATCGCCCCGCGTCGCGCGTTGGGGGGGATTTGAATGCGACATCGGTCGCAGTTTAGCGGGCGCCCCGCGATTATCCGGCGCGCCCTGGCGTCACCGCTCGACGCTGCGCGGCGCGCCCCGACGAGCGCCCGAAGCTGCTCGGGCGCGCCCACGCGGCGGGTGCACCGCGCCTGCTAGCCTACCCGCGCGGGCCCTTAGCTCAGTTGGTCAGAGCAACCGGCTCATAACCGGACGTGCCCAGGTTCGAGTCCTGGAGGGCCCACCACTAACTCTTTGACTTTGTTCACTTTCGTTACGGAATTTCTTGTCGCCAACTTGTCGCCAAACATCGCTCGACGGGCGCAGCACTTCGAGCAGCGCATTGTCGGCAAGACGCGCGTAACGCCGCGTCGACTGCACCGAGGCGTGACCGAGGAATCGCTGCAGCGCGCGCTCGGATACGCCGCGCCGCATCGCGTCGGTGGCCATGCTGTGTTTAGTCCCTTCGTACAGCGAGATGTGCGGAAGACCGACCGATACGACGGCGTCGTTCCAA
>DASPGF010000137.1:0-3137 GCA_035620755.1 Myxococcota bacterium | reverse complement strand
TGCCCCCGGTCATTCGAGCCCGGCCAACTGGGCCCCGGCCAGCGGCAGATCACTCAATCGAAAGCGGAACTGCCCCCGGTCATTCGAGCCCGGCCAACTGGGCCCCGGCCAGCGGCAGATCACTCAATCGAAAGCGGAACTGCCCGGGCGAGCATCCGGTGCGCTTCGCGCGTGCGCTCGGCGATCGGCACGCCGACGGGGCAGCTGCCGAGGCACGGCGCGCTGCACGACGCGCACGCCGAGGCGTTCGGCGCGAGCTGCGCGTAGAGGCGCTTCGCCTCGCGCGGCCAGCCGTAGTCTTCGGCGTACATGCGGTAGCGGAGCACGTCGTGGATCGCGAGCTGCTCGGGGCAGCGATTCAGGCACGCGCCGCAATGGGGCGCGCAGTAGCTGCCGAAGATCTGCTGGTCGTAGCGCTCGAGCAGCGCGACGTCGCTCGCGCCGAGCTGTCCGCCCGATGCAGCCAGGTACTCGTCGACGTGCTGCAGCTCGTAGAAGGAGATCACCGCGGACGACACGTTGGGGTTGGAGAGCGCCCAGCGCAGCGCGGCCTGGGAATACGCGTCCGCGTGCTCGCGAAAGCCCGCGAGGCCGTGATGCTTCGCACCCTTGAGCGTCTTCATCGCGACCACGCCCATGTCGCGCTCTCGCCGCGCACGCTCGATCAGCCGAGGCAGCTCGGACCAGAGTCCGTGGTGGTAGGCGACCATCATCACATCGAAGCGGCCCGATTCGATCGCCGTCTCGACGACCTCGACGAGGTTCGGCGTATGCGTCGAGAAGCCGAGGAAGCGAACCTTGCCGGCCTGCTTGAGCCGATCGAATGCCTCGTGCAGGTTCTCGTCGAGCAAACGCTCGACGCTGTCGCACGCGTGAACGTGACACAGATCGACGTAATCCGTTCCGAGCCGCGCCAGGCTGCCCTCGACGGCGGCGACGTAGCTCGAGACCGGCGCGCCGGCCGGCAGGTGGCCCGTCGGCGTGCAGAACTTGGTGGCGACGAACAGACGGTCGCGCCCACCGCGCATCGCGCGGCCCATCGCCGCCTCGCTGCCCGCACCTGCGTAATCGGGCGACGTGTCGAAGTAGTTCACGCCGCGCTCGATCGCGAGCCGGCCGATCTGCTCGCCCTTCTCGCCTTCGATCGCGCCGGTGCCGAGCGCGATGTCCGACACCGACCACTCGGTGCGGCCGAGCCGCCGATGCGCGCGCACGCGGCTGCCCTTCCACGCCGCCTTCCATTCGGGGTGCGTCTCGCCGTGCGACTCGCCGAAGATCTCGCTGAACACGGGCTGCCAGCCGCGCCCGCCGCGGCCCAGACCCAGCCACGCGCGCGCGAACCCGAGCCCGGCGGCGAGCGCGCTCGCGGCGAGCGCGGCCGCGCTGCCGATGCCGAACCCGGTGAGGAAGTCGCGCCGACTCGGATCCGTGGCGCCCAGCTGCGCGCGCCGCACGGCGCGAACCAGCAGGAAGGTCGCGGCACCCACGGCAAGCGCGATCACCGAGAACAGGCCGATGCCCGCTCCGATCGAGGCGAGGCCCGGCGCGATCCACTCGGCCGCGCGCTGCAGCGCCGCGCCGCCCAGGAACGCGCTCGCGTCGAGGCCGATTGCGATCTCGTAGGCGAGCGAGCCCTCGATCCACCAGCCGACCGCGAGCGCGATCCCAATCGACACGACGAGCGCCACGCGCAGCCTCGAGAACACGCTGCCCTCCCGCCGCGAGATCTCGCGATCGGCCGGAGTATAGGGAGCGCGCGCGCCGCGCGCGCGAGCCATCGACGCGCGGGACGCCCCGACGGCGCGATCGCATCGGGTCCGCGCGCTAGGCGCGGGGTCCCCAAATATCCGCCGCGCGCGCGGGCTATCGACGCGCACCACGCCCCGGCGGCGCGATCGCACTGCGTCCACGCGCTAGGCGCGGGGTCCCCAAGGATGCGCCGCGGCGCTACGGTGGCGTCGTGCGGATCGCAATGCGCGCTCGGCTGGCGCTGCTGTTACTCGCAACCTGCTCGAATGCCGCGGCGCGCGCCGACGCCGCGCTCGGCGAGCTGCGCGAGCTGCGGCGCTTCGACGCGCGCGAGGCGCGCCAGGGCGTCGCCGTCGATGCGCGCCATTTCTACGCGATCGACAGCCGCGCGATCGGCAAGTACGACAAGCAGAGCGGCGCGCGCGTCGGCGAGTACCTGGATCCCGATGGCGCCACGGTCCAGCATCTGAACAGCGGCATCGTGATCGACGGCCGCCTCTACTGCGCGCACTCGAACTACCCCGAGCTCCCGATGCGCAGCTCGATCGAGGTCTTCGACACCGAGACGCTCGAACACCTCGAATCTCGCGGCCTCGAGATCCGGAGCGGCTCGGCGACCTGGATCGATCGCCATGCGGGACACTGGTGGGTGTCGTTTGCGAATTACGCGGGCGCTGGGGGCGCGCCTGGCCGCGGCCCCGAGTCGACCCAGCTGATCCGCTTCGATGACCGATGGCGCGTGCTCGAGCGCTTCGCATTCCCCGGCGCGTTGATCGAGCGTTTCGGAACGATGAGCAATTCGGGCGGGGCGTTCGGTCCGGGTCGGCTGCTCTACGCGACCGGCCACGATGCAGCCGAGCTCTATGCGCTGCGCGTGCCGACGCTCGGCGCTGCGCTCGACGCGCAGTCCGAACCCGGCCCGTCCCTCGCTCTCGACGGGCGGCGCGGCGCGGGCGCGGCGATCGGCCCGGACGCGCGATCCGGCCTCGGCACCCCCCTCGAGCTGGCCGCGGTGCTGCGCGTGGCCGCCGAAGGCCAGGGCATCGCGTGGGATCCGAGCGATCGGCGCGTGCTCTACAGCGTCGTGAGGAGCGCGCGCGAGGTCGTCGTCTCGCGGCTCGTCGATGCGGCCGAGAGCGGGCGGTAGGGGAGACCGCAGCCTGTCGGGGCGACGCGCGCGCGCTGCGATCGGCTGGCCCAGCTGCGGTCTCGCGCTGCTCGCATTCGCGCGCGCAGCCGTCGCGCAGCACACGGAGGCGGAGTTCGATCCGTGGCGCGGCATCGACGAGGACGGCCGAATTCCGAAGGTCGATCTTCCCGACGACCTGCCGAACCCCGATCGCTGGCGCTACATCCCCGAAGGTCGGCTCAAGCCGGGAAACGTGTTC
>DASPGF010000136.1:0-4798 GCA_035620755.1 Myxococcota bacterium | reverse complement strand
TCCGCGAGGGAAACTTCGCGATCGTATTTGTGGGGCTGCGCGAGTCCGCGTTCGACTCGGGCGCGCAGCTGCGCGTGCTCGACGCGCTGTACGACTCGTTCGACGCGATCGCCGCGCGTCGCGGCGAGCCGCTCCGGCTCGAGGCGGCCGGCGCCAACCGCTTCGCGGTCGCCGCCGAGCAGAGCATGAAGCGCGACGTCTACGCGATCGGCGCGTGCTCGTTCCTCGGGGTCGCGGCGTTGTTCCTGCTGTTCGTCGGCGGCTGGCGCGCGTTTCTCATCGTCTCCGTGCCGCCGCTCGCGGGCATCCTCGTGGCGACCGCGAGCGGTCTCGCGCTGCTCGGGAGCCTCGATGGGATCACCATGGCGTTCGGGGCGTCGCTGATGGGCATCGGCATCGACTACTCGATCCACCTCCTGATCCACCATCGGCTGTCGAGCCAGCCCGAAGCGCCCGCGCGCACCGCGCAGCGGATTCGGCCGAGCCTCGCGCTCGGGGCCGCCACGACGATCGCGAGCTTCGGCGGCCTCGCGCTGACCGCGTTTCCCGCGTTTCGCGAGATGAGCCTGTTCGCGGCGGTCGGCGTGGCTGCGGCGCTGCTCGTGAGCGTGTGGCTGGTCCCGGCGTTGATTCCGCTGATTCCCCCGCTGCCGCGCCGCTCCGCGCTGCTCGCGGGATGGCTCGGCCGAGGGCTGCTCGCACTCGAGCGCGCACCGCGCGCACTGCTGCTCGCTCCACTCCTCGGGGTGGCGGTGGCATCGCTCGCGCTCGCGAAGCTCGCGTGGGAGGACGACATGTCCAAGCTCGCGAGCTTTCCCGAGGCGCTCGTCGCCGAGAGCCGGCGCGTACACGAGCGCGTCGCGAGCGTCGACTCGAGCCGCTTCGCGATCGGCGTCGCGCCCGATGCCGCGAGCGCGCTCGAGCTCAACGACCGCATCGCGGCGCAGATCGAGCTCGCCGTCGAGGCGCGCGAGCTCGAGGGCAGCCGCTCGCTGCACAGCTTTCTCTGGTCGGAGTCGCTGCAGCGGCGCAACTGGGAGCTCGTCGCCGCCGATCCGACGCTGTACGCGCGGCTCGACGCGGCGTTCACCGCCGAAGGCTTCCAGCCCGGCGCATTCCACGAGTTCGAGGCGCTGCTCGCCGTGCCTCCCCCGCCGCCGCTGCGGCTCGCGGATCTCGAGGCGAGCCCGCTCGCGGATCTGCTCGCCCCGTTCGTGTTTCCGCTCGGAGGCGAAGTCGCGGTGGTGAGCTACCTGCGCGGCATCGCTGCGCCCGACGCGCTGCGCGCGCGCCTCGAGAGCCTCGATGGCGTCTACCTGCTCGATCAGGGGAGCTTCGTCGACGACATCTACCGCGAGTTTCGCATCACGACGGTCGAGCAGGTCGGCGTCGGTTTGCTGCTCGTGCTCGCATTGCTCGCGCTTCGCTACCGGCGCTGGCGGCCGGTGCTCGCGGCTTTCCTCCCCTCGCTTGCCGTTGGGCTGCTCGTGCCGTCGATGTTCGCGCTCTTCGGTGTGCACGCGAATCTGATGCACGCGTTGAGCCTGATCATCGTGATGGGCATGGGTGTCGACTACGGAATCTTCCTCGTCGACAGCGCGCACGACAAGCGCGCGCTCGGCGCGGCGATGCTGAGCGTGCTCCTCGCCTGCCTCACGACCGCGTTCGTATTCGGATCGCTGGCGGTCTCGTCGCAGCCCGCGCTGCGCGCGATCGGCGTCACGATCGGAGTCGGCATCCTGCTCAGCTATCTGCTCGCACCCTTGACGATCGCCGTGCTCGGTATCGGAGCATCGGCATCGCGCACACATGAGTGACCGGCGCTCGATGTCGACATCGCGCACCGCTGGTCGATGTCGCCGTCGCGCGCCCATGAGTGACCGGCGCTCGATGACACGGATCGGAGCGCACGCGGTTGGCGCTCGTGCGCGCACCCCTGCGAGGGCGATGGGAGCGCGCGCGCGCGGCATCGCCGGCTGCCTGCTCGCGGCCTGGGGCGCGGCCTGCAGCGCGCTCCCGCTCGCGCCGCGTGCGATTCCCGACTGCCCCGGCGAGATCCGCTCGAGCGACGAGATCGAGGGCGACTTCCGCTTCCGCGAGCGCGCCGTGGTGACCGCGCCCGACGTCAGCTTCCCGTTCGAGCTCGTCGTGCAGAAGCGCGGTCGCGAGCTCGTGCTCGTCGGCATCAGTCCGGTCGGCGCGAAGCTGTTCAGCGCGGTGCAGATCGGAGTCGAGACGCGGGTCGACGCGCTGCCCGCCGCGCTGCTGCCGATCGCGCCGCTCAATGTGCTGCGCGACCTGCACCGCCTGCGGCTCGCGCGCTCGAGCGCACCGCTCGCCGAACGCGAGCGCATCGTCTTCGACAACGCGCGCTGCGGCTACTCGATCGCGCTCGAGCCGCTCGACGCGCACGCGCGGCCGTGAGCGGCTCACTCGCGGCGCGCATCGCGCGGGCGCTGCTCGGCGGTATCTGGTTCGCGGGCTGGTTCTTCGCCGCGTTTCCGGCCGCGCTGCTGTGGCTCTGCGGCGCGAGCCTGGTCCCGCCGCCGGGCGCGAATCGACTGCTCGGCGCTGCGCTGATCGCGGCCGCGCACGTTGCGCTCGTCGCGCTGGTCGCGCAGTTCCTCCGGGATGGCGCGGGCACGCAGCTGCCGTTCGACCCGCCCACACGCGTGGTCGCGCGCGGAATCTACGCGCGCGTGCGCAATCCGATGTATGCGACCTACGTCGCGATCGCATGCGGCGAGGCCGTGCTCTATCGCTCGGGGCCGCTCGCCGCGTACGCGCTCGCGCTCGCAGCGCTGTTCCACGCCTACGTGGTGCGCGTCGAGGAGCCGCGGCTGCAAACGCGTTTCGGTGTCGACTACGATCGCTACTGCGAGGCCACCGGACGCTGGTGGCCGCGCCGCTGAAGCTTGCCGCTCGGCGTGCGCTCGAGGCTCGGGACGATCCGGAACTCGCGCGGGATCTTGTAGGCGGGCAGCTGCTCGCGGCAGAAGCTCGCGAGCTCGGCGCGCCCGGGCGGCTGCGCGGCATCGACGGGCGCGATCTCCGCGCACGGCACCTCGCCGAGCTGCGCGTGCTCGACCGCGAACACGCGGCTCTCGCGCACCTTCGGGTGCGCGTCGAGCACGGCCTCGACCTCCTCGCCGAAGAACTTCATGCCCGCCATGCAGATGCGGTTGGCGCGCCGCCCGACGAGCTGCAGATCGCCCTCCGCGTCGAAGAAGCCCTGGTCGCCCGTGCGAAAGCCGTCGGGCTCGAGCACCTCGGCGCGCGGCAGCCACGGGTCGAGGTAGGCGTCGAGCATGCCCGGTCCGCGAATGCAGATCTCGCCGGTTCGCTCGGGCGAGCCCGCACCGACGACGGGCCGCCCGTCCTCGCCGCGCAGCCAGACCTCGTAGTCGGGCAGCGGCCGCCCGAGCGCCTGCGGCTTCGCGGCCGCGGACGCGAGGTTGATCACGGGCAGCCCGACCTCGATGATGCCGAGCGCCTGCACGAGCGGCTGGCCGAAGCGCTGCGCGAACGCGCGCGCGGTGTCGGTGCGCAGCCCCTCTGCGGTCGAAATCGCGAGCCGCAGCGACTCGAGCCCGAGCGTGGAGGCGTCCTTCGCGAGCAGCTTGTAGTGCTGCGGCGACGCGTAGGCGAGCGTGGGCGCGGCGTCGCGCGCGAACGCGAGGATCTCGCGCGCGAACGGGCTCGACGGCAGCAGCACGCTCGCGCCATTCTCGAGGTAGAGCAGGATCGACACCACGAAGTGATGGGCCATCGGCAGCAGCCAGAGGATGCGGTCCGACGGCGCGACGCGCAGCGCGCGGTTCGCGGCGCGCAGCCGCTCGAGGATCGCGCGGTGACCGAGGATCACGCCCTTGCGCCGATTGGTGGTTCCCGAGGTGAAGCGCAGATACGCGGGCCGCAGCGCGCGAAAGTGCTCGTCGCCGCAGCCGTCGACGGGCTCGACGCGCGCGAACGCGCGCTGCTCGAAGTCGCCCGCGTGCTCCGACACCACGCGGTGCAGGTGCGCGCGGCGCGCGAACGCGTCGAACACGGCGCCGCGGTGATCGTCGGGAATCGGCACGAGGCAGCCGTCGGCCGCGAGGATGCCGAGCGCGAGCTCGATGAAGCGGCGGCCCGGGCGTGCGAGCAGCCCGCAGCGATCGCCCGGTGCGAGACCCTCGGCGCGCAGCCGCTGCGCGACCGCCTCGAAGCTCGCAGCGAGCGTGCCGTAGCTCACGATCTCGTGCGCGCGCGCGGAGGACTCGCCGCTCGCGTTCACCACGAGCGCGGGGTGAGAAGGGCAGCGCGCGGCGCGCTCGCGAATCGCGTCGACGATCGCCTCGACGCGAGATCCCCAGTTGGTCATGGCGCGAGATCCCCGGTCGGTCACGTCGCGAGCTCCCGGTCAGCGCGCGCGAGGATCTGCTCGCGCACGGCGCGCGCCGCGATCGAGTCGAGCGCGACGCCGCCGTCGGCCGCGAGCGCGGCCGCGACGCCGATCGCCTCGCCGGTCGCGAGCGCGGTGCCGATCACGCGCAGCGCACCGAGCGCCTCGTGGCTCGCGGAGAGGCAGCGCCCCGCCATGCCGAGCTGCGGCCGCGAGCGGCTCACAAGCGCGCCGAGCGGAATCGAGCACGCGCCCGAGGGGTATTCGAAGTGCGCGCGCCGATGGTCGCGCCAGAGCTCGAGCGGCCAGCTCGAGCGCGCGATCTCGTCGGGGTCGCTCCGGCCCGCGAGCACGTCGAGCGCGCCGAGCTCGCGCAGCCCCTGTACGCGGCGCGTCTCGCGCACACCGACGCGC
>DASPGF010000135.1:0-9328 GCA_035620755.1 Myxococcota bacterium | reverse complement strand
CGAGCAGGCACTCGGCGTCGAGCCGCGGCGTCTCGATGCCGCGCGCCGCGAAGTGGTCGGTCGTCCAGCGCAGCAGCTCGAGCAGCGTCCAGCTCCGATTCCGATCTCGATTCGGATCCCGACTCGGATCGCAATTCGGATCGCGATTCGGATCGCGGGTCGGTCCGCGGCTCGAATCGAGGTTCGCCTCGCGGCTCGACTCGCGCCCTGGCGCGCCGCTCGGATTGCGGGTCGTATCCGCGGCGCTCACTGCGCGTCTCCCGCGAGCTGCTCGGCGCGGAGCTGGGTGTGGATCGCGTCGAGCAGCTCGTCGAGATCGCCCTCGAGGATGTTCGCGAGGCGGTGCAGCGTGACGCCCGCGCGGTGGTCGGTGACACGCGCCTGTGGATAGTTGTAGGTGCGGATCTTCTCCGAGCGCTCGCCGCTGCCAACCTGCGCGCGCCGCTCGCCCGCGCGCTCCGCGGCCTCGCGCTGCAGCTCGATGTCGTAGAGCCGCGAGCGCAGCACGGTAAGCGCCTTCGCCTTGTTCTTGTGCTGCGACTTCTCGTCCTGGCACTGCACGACGAGGCCCGTCGGCAGGTGCGTGATGCGCACCGCGGAATCGGTGGTGTTGACGCTCTGTCCGCCCGGGCCCGAGGAGCGGAAGCGGTCGATGCGCAGATCGCTCGGGTCGATCTCGATGTCGACCTCCTTGGCCTCGGGCAGCACGGCCACGGTTACCGTCGAGGTGTGGATGCGGCCCTGCGACTCGGTCGCGGGCACGCGCTGCACGCGGTGCACGCCGCACTCGTAGCGCAGCCGGCCGAACGCCTCCTTGCCCTCGACATCGACGATCGCCTCGCGAATGCCACCGCCATCGGTCTGCGAGATCGAGAGCGGCTCGATCTTCCAGCCGCGCGCCTCCGCGTAGCGGCAGTACATGCGGAACAGATCGGCCGCGAACAGCGCGGCCTCGTCGCCGCCGGTTCCCGCGCGCACCTCGAGGATCGCGTTCTTCTCCTCGTTGGGGTCCTTCGGCACGAGCAGCCGGCGGATCTCGGCCTCGAGCTCGAGCTGCCGCGGCTCGAGCTGCGCGATCTCGGCGTCGGCGAGCTCGCGCACATCGGGGTCGTCATCCTCGAGCAGCGCGCGCGCGGCCGCGAGCGCGTCGAGCAGCTGCCGGTAGCGGGCGGCCGCGTCGGCGAGCGGGCGCACGCGCGCGAGCTCCTTCGCGACAGTCGCGTACTCGCCCGGAGTGCTCGCGATCGCGGGATCGGCGAGCTTCTCCTCGAGCTGGCTCGCCTTGACGGCGAACACGGAGATCTTGTCCAGCAGCTCCGACATCGGCCACTCCGGCGCGCGCCCGCGCCTCGGCCCCGCGCAGGCTGGGGGGCCGTTACCGAGAGCGTCCAGCGCGCGGGCCGGGACGCTCGCTGCGCCGAGCGCGAACGCCGGCGATCAGGAGTTCATCGACGCGAGGAACTGCTCGTTGGTGTCGGTCGCCTTGACCTTCTCCAGCAGGAACTCCATCGAATCGACGGGGCTCAGCGGCGATAGCACCTTGCGCAGGATGATCATGCGGTTGAGCGTCGCCTCGGGGAGCAGCAGCTCCTCGCGGCGCGTCGCGGACTTGTTGATGTCGATCGCGGGATAGGTGCGGCGATCGGCGAGCTTGCGGTCGAGCACGATCTCGCTGTTGCCCGTGCCCTTGAACTCCTCGAAGATCACCTCGTCCATGCGCGAGCCCGTGTCGATCAGCGCGGTGCCGATGATCGTGAGGCTGCCGCCCTCCTCGACGTTGCGCGCCGCGCCGAAGAAGCGCTTCGGCTTGTGGAGCGCGTTCGAGTCGACGCCGCCCGAGAGGATCTTGCCCGAGTGCGGCACGACGGTGTTGTGTGCGCGCGCGAGGCGCGTGATCGAGTCGAGCAGGATCACCACGTCGCGCTTGTGCTCCGTCATGCGGCGCGCCTTCTCGATCACCATGTCGGCGACCTGCACGTGCCGCGTGGCGGGCTCGTCGAACGTCGACGAGATCACCTCGGCCTTGACGTTGCGCATCATGTCCGTGACTTCCTCGGGCCGCTCGTCGATCAGCAGCACGATCAGCACCACCTCGGGGTGGTTCTCGGCGATCGCGTTCGCGATGTCCTTGAGGATCATCGTCTTGCCCGCCTTCGGCGGCGAGGTGATCAGCGCGCGCTGTCCCTTTCCGATCGGCGCGATCAGGTCGATGATGCGCGTCGTGATGCCGCCCGAGCGCGCCTCGAGGTTGAACTTCTCCTGCGGGTAGAGCGGCGTGAGGTTGTCGAACAGGATCTTGTGTCGCGCGGCCTCGGGCGACTCGAGGTTGATCGAGTTGACCTTGAGCAGCGCGAAGTAGCGCTCGCCCTCCTTGGGCGGGCGGATCTGACCCAGCACCGTGTCGCCGGTGCGCAGGCTGAAGCGGCGGATCTGCGACGGCGACACGTAGACGTCGTCGGGTCCGGCGAGGTAGTTCTGGTCGGGCGCGCGCAGGAAGCCGAAGCCGTCGGGCAGCGTCTCGAGCACGCCCTCGGCGTAGATCTTGCCCTTCTTCGCGGTCTGGGCCTTGAGGATCTCGAACACGAGATCCTGCTTGCGCAGCCCGGCCGCGTTCTCGACCGTGAGGGATTCGGCGAGCGCGACGAGGCCTTCCATCGGCCGCTGCTTGAGCTCCATCACGTTCATGCGCTCGGCGTTGGGATCCTCGTCGTCGAGCTCGTCCTCGAACGGCTCCTCGTCGGGAAAATCCGACATCAGCTGGCGGCGATGGTCGCGCATCCCCTGGTTGCCGTTGCTGCCATTGCCGCCGCGCGATCGGCGCGAGCGGCCGCGTCGCGGACGGCCCTGGTTGGGGTTGGAATCGTTCGAGCGGTGATTGCTCACAGCGTGGTCTCTCTTGTGTTGGTTGACGGTTGCGTGCTTCGGTGCTGCGTGTCGGATGCGTTGATCTGGAATTCGCCTTGTCGTTGGATTGGATTTGCTCTGGTTGGATTTACCCTGACTTGGAATTCGCCCCGAGAATCCGGGCGTGGATGTCAACGATGGCGGGGAGTCAATCTGCGCCTGGCTCGGAGGCCTCTCGAATCGCAGCCGCGGAAGCCGGCGCGCCCGCCCGACGCGAGGAGCAGATCCTCCGAGGGGTCTGAGGGGTTCGACGCGATCTGGATGTTCGGCTGTCCACGCTCACGAGTTGATCGAATTTGAGAACCCGGGTATTGCGCTCACTGCGCTCGCTGCGCCCTGGGGGCCCATTCCCCGCGCCCACCGCGCCACCGACCCTTTCGAAACCGGTGACCTGCACCGGGTGATCCAAGGCTCGGGGGTGAAAGGAGCGGGCGGAATCCCGCGAGAACGACCAGGATCGCCGACTTCCGCGTGAGGGGAACGAGACCGCGGTCGACCTGACGGGGAAACGCTGAGAGCCTACGACCGATGCCCCGGGGTGTCAAGCCTCCGCGCCCCGCGGCCCGGCCGCGATGAAGTGGACGAGCCTCCCGGTGCCCGGCCCGTCGCGCCGGTAGGAGTAGAAGCGCTCGCGGTCGCACGCCGTGCAGACGCCCTCGAGCAGGGCAATCCGCTCGGCGGCGAGGCCCGCCCCGAGCAGCGCCTCGCGCGCGAGCGCGCCAAGCGCGAGCTTGGCGTGGCCCGGCCGCGAGGGCTTCAGCGCGCCGGGCAGCCCGCGCGCGAAGCGGCCCTGGAAGGCCTCGAGCACGGGCGCGTCGACCTCGTAGCAGCAGGCTCCGATGTGGGGTCCGATCACGGCCGCGAAGCGCGGCGAGCTGGGTGCACACGGGAGGGGTCGCACGCTGGCTGCATTCGCGGGCGTTGGCGCGCCCTCCGCGTGCACGCGCAGCGTCGAATCCTGGGCGCGCGCGTGGAGCGCCGCGACGCACGCGCCGACCACGCCGCTCGCGAGGCCCCGCCAGCCCGCATGCACCGCGGCGACGAGCCCGCCCCCCAGCTCGGCGAGCAGGATCGGCACGCAGTCCGCGCTCACGACGCCGATGCGAACGCCCGGCGCGTCCGAGAGCACCGCGTCGGCCTCGGGAGGCGGCACGCACCCGGCGATCTCGCGCGCGTCGACCACCGCGATGCCGTGCACCTGGCGCGGGCGGAGCAGCCCGGGGGGCTCCGCGAAGCCGCGAACCCCGAAGCCGTGCTCGACGCCGAGCTCGGACAGCAGCGCGTGTCGCAGCGGCTGCGCGGCACTCACGGCTCGCTCGCTTCCCTCGGCGCGTGTCGCAGCGGCTGCGCGGTGCTCACGGAGCACCTGCCGACGCCAGCGCGTGTCGATGACACCTGTCAGGGCTCACGACACGCGGGCCTCCGCGCGCTCGAGCGCCGCGAGCAGCTGCGCGAAGTCATCGGGCAGCGGCGCCTCGAAGTGCATCGCCTCGCCGCTGCGCGGGTGCGAGAAGCCGAGCCGCGCCGCGTGCAGCGCGGGGCGCTCGGGGTCGATGCGCGCGTCGCGCGATCGACCGTAGACGGTGTCGCCCGCGATCGGCAGCCCGACCGACGCGAGGTGGACGCGAATCTGGTGCGTGCGCCCGGTCTCGGGGAAGACGTCGAGCAGCGCGCGCTGCGAGCGCGCAAAGCGCCGCGCGACGCGCCAGCGCGTGCTCGCCGCGCGCGAAGCCGTCGCGCGCACCGACATGCGCTTGCGATCCCGCGGGTGGCGCCCGATCGCGCGATCGACCCGCCCCTCGTCGGCGCGCGGCACGCCGCGCACCACAGCGCGGTAGACCCGCTCGATCGCGTGCGAGCGGAACTGCTCGGCGAGTTTCTGATGGGCGATGTCGCTCTTCGCGGCCACGAGCACGCCCGAGGTGCCGCGGTCGAGCCGGTGCACGATCCCCGGCCGCTCGACGCCGCCGATTCCCGCGAGCTGCTTGCAGTGGTGGAGCAGCGCGTGCACGAGCGTCCCGCTCGCGTGGCCCGCCGCGGGATGGACCACCATGCCGGCCGGCTTGTCGATCACGATCAGGTCGTCGTCCTCGTAGAGCACCTGCAGCGCGATCGGCTCGGGCTCGAGCGACGAGCGCACGAGCTCGGGCGGCTCCACCGCGAGCACGTCGCCCGGGCTCACGCAGTGGCTCGCGCGACACGCGAGATCGTTGAGCCGCACGCGGTCGTCGTCGATCCAGCGCCGCGCCTGCGAGCGCGAGATGCCCGCGATCGCCGAGAGCGCCGTGTCGAGCCGCTGGTCGGCCTCGGGCTCGCTCACGATGAAGTGGAGGGTGGTCATGTCACACTGCGCGGCAGCGCAATGATACGCGATCAGCGGCTCTCGAAGAACCGCCCGCGGCGGCGCTCGCTGCGGCCCTGCTCGAAGCGCTTCATGTAGCTCGCCGCGACCTCCTTGCCGTCGAGCCCGACACAGTTCGCATACGCGGTGACGAAGCCCCGCACGTAGACGGCGGCCGGCAGATCCGCGAAGCGCTCGCTCTCGATGAAGCGCAGGTAGCTCGGGCTGATCTTCGTGACGCGCGCGATGTCGTCGATCTCCATGCCGCTGCGGATGCGGAAGTGCCGCAGCCGCTCGCCGTCGAACTCGCCGCTCTCGTCGTCCTCGCGCGCGAAGCCGTCGAGCACGTGCGCGAAGCGATCGGCGTCAGCATTCGCCTCCACGGGCACGAGCGGCGCGCTCGGCTCCTCGGCGGGCAGCTCCTCGCGCGGCGCGAGCGAGAGCGTCGCGTCGTACTCGCGCCGCAGCCGCGCATCCGAGAGCACGCGGAACGCGACCTCGATGCGCTCGCGCAAGGCCGCCGCATCGCCGGCCTCGAGCACCGAGTAGCCCGCGAGCGAGTCGTCGGCATACGTGGTGAGCGACAGCCGGTAGGCGCGCTCGATGTCCTCGCGCGTCGCGCTCACGTGCGTCTCGAGGATCTCGTAGTGGTTCTGCTCGGCGAGCGGCTTCACGGGAGCGGCTCCACGGCTTCGCCGGCGCCCGTTTCGGCGGCGAGCTTGCGCGCGATCCGCGAGAAGTAGATCGCCGCATCCGAGCGCGGGTAGACGTCGATGAGCGGCCGGCGCGCGCGCACGCTGTGGCGCGCGGACTCGTCGTGGTTCACGTAGCCGAGGTAGTCTGCGTCGAGCCCGAAGAACTTGCGGCAGACGCTCTGGATCGAGAAGCCGAGCTTGATGTCCTCGGCGGTGCGCACGCCGTTGATGACCAGGCGCGGCCGGAACGCGCTCATGGTCTCGACGAAGCGCGCGCCCTCGGCGGGGTCGAGGGCCTCGATCTCGCGCAGCAGCTCGAGCGGCGTGCGGATGCCGCGCTCGTTGCGCTGATCCATCGCGGTCGTCACGAGCTTGCGCACGTCGTGCGACGCGATCGCGAGCCGCAGGCGCCGGTAGAAGGCCGCGCGCACGAATCCGTACGCGTTCTCCACCGAGGTCGGCTCGGGCGCGATCACGACCACGCCGTCGTCGCCGATCATGAAGTAGTCCATCACGGCGGCGTGCGTTCCCGCGCCGAGATCGAGGAACACGAAGTCGGCGTCGAGCTCGCGCAGCTCGCGCATCAGCTGCACGCGGCGCGCCTGGCTCGGCTGCGCGGCGGCGAGGTTTGCGCCGATCGCGGCGATCAGTCGCAGGTTGGGGATCGGCGTGTCGAGGATCAGCTTGCCGAGATCCTCTTCGCGCTGCGCGACGAAGTCCGCGAGGCTCGCGCGCGGCTTGGTGACGCCGACGCAGGTGTGGAGGTTCGCGCCCTCGAGATCGCCGTCGACCGCGATCACGCGCTGGCCCGAGCGCGCGAGCGACGCGGCGAGATTCGCGACCACGAAGCTCTTGCCGACGCCGCCCTTGCCCCCGCCCACGGCAATCAGCCGCGCGCGCCGCGCGCCGCTGCGCTCGTCCCGAAGCCTGACCGCGAGCTTGTCCAACGTGTCGCTCACCCCGCCATCCACGCGCACCCGGTGGGCGAGCTCTACTCCGAGCAGCCCGCGCCCTGTCCGCTCTTCTCGTTCTTCTCGACGATGCTCAAGAAGGGTCGCCACTCGTTGTAGCGCACGCTCGCCCCGATGTGGTTCATGAGCGGCGCCCAGCGGGGCCGCGCGGGGAGGCGCTGCAGGCTCAGCCGCGCCTGCTGCGGGGTGCGTCCGCCCTTGTGGCGATTGCACTCGACGCAGCTGCAGACGACGTTCTCCCAGGTGGTGCGCCCGCCGAGCGAGCGCGGGATCACGTGGTCGAGGTTGAGCTTGGAGCGCGCGGGCCGCTGCCCGCAGTACTGACACGTGAACTTGTCACGCGCGAACACGTTGACGCGGCTGTAGCGGATGTGGCGCTTGGGGACGCGGTCGAAGCCCGGCAGCAGGATCACGCGCGGCACGCAGATCGCGCCGCTCGGCGTTCCGATCAGCGCGTCGCGCTCGCCGCCGCGGCGGCGGCGCCAGCTCTCGAAGTCGAAGGTCTCGTACTGCTCGTTCACGATGCGCGCGACGTTGCGATAGACGAGAGCAAAGGCTCGGCGCGCCGACGTCACGTGGATCGGCAGGTAGGAGCGGTTGAGCACGAGAACGGTCGAATCCAGCACGATTTCAGCCGCTTATGCTAAGAGAACGGCCTCGTCCAATCAACGCGACCCGCTGCCCGAGCGACGCCGTTCAACCGGCGCGACCCAGCTCCGCGAGCGCCTCGGCGAGCGACCGCTCGATCTCCTCTTCGTCACCCTCCAGCAGCGTCCTTACATCGAAGATCAGCGCGTCGTCGCGCACGCGCGCCACCACCGGCATGTGCGCGGCGCGCAGCCGCTGCGCAACCCGCTCGGCGCCCGCGGGAGCTCGCAGCGCGACCACCCAGCCCGGGAGCTCGAAGCCGGGCAGCGAGCCGCCGCCCGCGAAGCCGCGGTCGGGCTCGACGCAGATGCGCGCGCGGCCCGTGGCCGCCTTCTCGAGCCGCTCGGCGAGCGATCGAGCGCGCAGCTCGAGCTCCGGCAGCGGTGCGAGCAGCTGCCGCAGCACGGGCAGCTCGCGCTCCGCGCGGCCGTCGAGGTAGCAGTCGAGCGTCCAGTCGAGCGCCGCGAGGCAGAGCTTGTCGAGCCGCAGCGCGCGCGCGAGCGGGTTGCCGCGCATCGCCTCGACGACCGCGCGCGAGCCCAGCACGAGCCCGGCCTGCGGGCCGCCGAGCAGCTTGTCGGCCGAGAAGAAGACTGCATCGGCTCCGAGCGCGAGCCGCGCGGGCGCGTAGCTCTGTGCGGGAAGGCCGCGCGCGCCGAGGTCGACGAGCGTGCCGCTGCCGAGATCCTCGACGACGGGTAGCGCGCGCGAGCGCGCGAGCTGCGCGAGATCCTCGAGCGAGGCCTCCGCCACGTAGCCGCGCAGCTCGAAGTTGCTGCGGTGCACCTTGAGCAGCAACGCGCTGCGCGGCCCGATCGCGCGCTCGTAGTCGCGCAGATGCGTGCGGTTGGTGGTGCCGACCTCGACGAGGTCGACTCCGGCGCGCTGCGCGATCTCGGGCAGCCGGAACGAGCCGCCGATCTCGATCAGCTCGCCGCGCGAGACGATCACCTCGCGCCCGCGCGCGAGCGTGTCGAGCGCGAGCAGCAGCGCGGCCGCGTTGTTGTTGACCGCGAGCGCCGCCGGCGCGCGCGCGAGCAGCGCGAGCTTCGCGCAGACCGCCGCGAGCCGGTCGCCGCGGCTTCCGCTCGCGAGGTCGTACTCGAGGTTCGAGTAGCTCGCGGCCGCCGCCGCCGCGGCGCGCGCGGCCCCGCGTGCGAGCGGCGCGCGGCCGAGGTTGGTGTGGAGCGGGATGCCCGTCGCATTCACGACGCGGCGCGGCCAGCTCGCAGCGAGCGCGGCCGCGAGCTCACAGGCGCGCTCGACACACTCGTCCACCGCGCTGCCGCGCTCGACTGGCGCCGCAGCCGCGGCGCCCCGGCTCGAGAGCCGCTCGCGGGCCACCGCCAGCGCGCGCCGCGAGCCCTCGAGCGCCGCCCAGCGCGGCAGGCTCGGATCGCGCTCGCGGACCGCGGCCGCGAGCCGATCGACCGCGGGTAATGCCCTGCGGGGATCAGGCTTGACCTCGGGGCTCCGATACATGACTCTCCTGCGAGTATTCGTTGGTGTGATCCTGCGGGGAATCGCTTCTCGGGTAGCGCGACATTGTTGCTGAGAATCGACGACCCGTCGCGTGGAGGCGATGTCGGACTCCCGCGACCCGGGCGAGACCCCGCAGGCGATCGAGGGTGATCGGGAAGATCGAAGAGATCGAACAGACCGAGGAGAGCTGGACGGGCGGCGGGGCGCTGCACGGAGCTCGCGAATCGGATCGCGCGTTCACACCGTGTTGGGAATTACTGTGCGAGTAAACAGTTTTGTTTGCGAAT
>DASPGF010000134.1:0-8466 GCA_035620755.1 Myxococcota bacterium | reverse complement strand
CGAGCTCGACGCCGACGACGTCGGTCGACGTGTAGCAGCGAAAGTTCGGCGTCGAGAGCGACTGCTGCACCGAGACCGCGTACGCCTCCTCGCGGCTCGCGATCGTCACCGCCGTCGGGTTTCCGTCGGCGAGCTCGCGCGCGAACGACGGCCCGGACAGGAAGGTCAGACGCGGATGATGCACCGGGTCGAGCACGTCGCGGAACACCTCGTCCATCAGCATGCAGCTGCCGCTCTCGATTCCCTTGACGGTCGAGATCAGGATGCTCGCGTCGGAGAGATCGCGGTTCGCGCAGCTCATCACCGAGCGCACGAAAGGGCTCGGCACCGCGCAGATCACGAGCTCACGACCGCGCACGGCCTCCGCGAGGTCGGCGGTCGCGCGCGCGCTCGCGGGAATCTCGACGTCGGGCAGGTAGCGCGGGTTCCTGCGCGCGCGGTTGATGCTCGCTGCGAGCTCGGGATCGCGCGCCCAGATCGCGACGTCGTGTTCGCGCGCGCACAGCACCGCGAGACAGGTGCCGAAGCTGCCCGCGCCGAGGACCGCGATCGGAGTGCGCACGGCGGCGATCATAGACGCGCCCGAAAGCGCGTTCGAGCCGTCGGAATTCTTGACGCCCCCGGAGCCGGCCGTTACCCTCGCGCGGTTTTCGTAAGCAGTTCAAGTAGTTCCCACCCGGTTTCACGCGCGCGGAGGACGCGGTCGATGCTCGCCGAGTACGCCGGCGTCCTGCTGATCCTCGCCGTGGGAATGCTGATCGCGGGCGCGATGCTCGGCCTGCACCTGTGGCTCGGCCCGCGCCGCCGGTTCGACGAGAAGCGGGAGCCGTTCGAGTGCGGCGAATCGCCGATCGCGAGCCCGCGCCGGCGCTACGCGGTGAAGTTCTACCTGGTCGCGATCCTGTTCGTGGTGTTCGACGTCGAGGCGATCTTCTTCTACCCATGGGGCGCCGTGTTCCAGCAGCTCGGGTGGTTCGGCTTCGCGGCGATGTTCGCGTTTGCGATTCCGCTCGCGGTCGGCCTCTTCTACGAGTGGATGAAGGGAGGCCTCGAGTGGTGATCTCGGCGCCGACGCGCTCGAAGATCGATGCCGCGATCGCGCAGTATCCCGCGAAGCGCGGCGCGCTGCTGCCCGCGCTGCACCTCGTGCAGGCCGAGCACGGACACATCTCGGCGCAGTGCGCGGCCGAGCTCGCCGAGATCTTCGAGATCCGCCCCGTCGAAGTGATGGAAGTCGTGAGCTTCTACAACATGTTCTTCGACTCGCCACAGCCCGCACACCACGTCTACGTCTGCACCAATCTGCCGTGCTCGCTGCGCGGTGCGCGCAGCCTGCTGCACCGGCTCGAGTCGCACCTCGGTGTGAATGCGCCGGGCGCGACCGCCGACGGGCGCATCTTCCTCGGCCACGAGGAGTGCCTCGGCGCGTGCGGCTACGCGCCGATGATGCGCGTCGACGGCCGATACCACGAGGATCTCGATTTCGAAGCCGCGAAGCAGATCCTCGACGCGCTCGGCAGCTAGGAGTCGCGCGTGCTCGAGGCTCCCTACGTGACCCGCTATCTCACCGAGCACTTCGGCGACGCCGACTATCCATCCATCGAGGGCTACGAGCGCGTCGGCGGCTATCGCGCCGCGCGCAAGGCCCTCACCGAGATGAGCCCCGACGAGGTGATCGAGCTCGTCAAGGCGGCGGGCCTGCAGGGCCGCGGCGGCGCGGGCTTCTCGACGGGCATGAAGTGGTCGTTCATGCCCAAGCAGACGGATCGCCCGAAATACCTGGTGTGCAATGCCGACGAGAGCGAGCCCGGCTCGTTCAAGGATCGCATCCTGCTCGAGCGCGGCTCGCACCAGATGCTCGAAGGCATCCTGATCGCAGCCTGGGCGACCGGCGCCTCGACGACCTTCGTCTACGTGCGCGGCGAGTACGCGTACGCGGCCGACCAGCTCGAGCGCGCGATCGCGGAGGCCTACGCGAAGGGCTACCTCGGCAAGAACGTCATGCGCACGGGATTCCGCCACGACGTGCGCGTGACGCGCGGCGCGGGCGCCTACATCTGCGGCGAGGAGACCGGCCTGCTCGAGTCGCTCGAGGGCAAGAAGGGTCAGCCGCGCAAGAAGCCGCCATTTCCCGCGCAGTACGGCGCGTTCGGGATGCCGACCACCGTCAACAACGTCGAGACGTTCTCGCACGTGCCGCACATCGTCGCGAACGGCGCGAACTGGTTTCGCTCGTTCGGCACCGACAAGAGCCCTGGCACGACGATCTTCGGCGTGTCGGGCCACGTGGTGCGGCCCGGCCTCTACGAGCTGCCGCTCGGCACGCCGCTCTCCGAGATCGTGTTCGAGCACGCGGGCGGCGTGCCGGGCGGCCGCAAGGTCAAGGGCGTGATACCGGGCGGCATGTCGATGCCGATCCTGCCCGCGGGCCAGCTCGACGTGCCGATGGCGAACGAGTTCCTGCGCGAGCGCAAGACGATGCTCGGCACGGGCGGGATCATGGTGATGGACGACACCACCTGCATGGTGCGCGTCGCGAGCGTGATCTCCTACTTCTTCCGAGACGAGTCGTGCGGCCAGTGCACGCAGTGCCGCGAGGGCACGGGCTGGATCAACAAGATCGTCGATCGCATCGAGCGCGGCGCGGGAGAGGAGGAAGACCTCGAGGTGCTGCTCGATGTCGCGGGCAAGATGGAGGCGAAGACGATCTGCGCGTTCTCGGACGCCGCGGCCTGGCCGATCCAGGGCCTGCTGCGGCACTTCCGCGGCGACTTCGTCGAGCACCTGCGGCAGCGCAAGTGCCCGTTCGCGGGGAGCTTCGAGCTCTGATGCCGCGATTCACGCTCGACGGGAGGGAGCTCGAGGCCGCCGAGGGGCGCACCATCCTGCAGGCGCTCGACGACGCCGGCCTGCTGATGAACGGCGTCGACATCCCGCACTACTGCTGGCATCCGAAGCTCGCGATCGACGGCTCCTGCCGGCTGTGCCAGGTCGAGATCGAGGGCATGCCGAAGCTGCAGATCGCCTGCGACACGCCGGTGCGCGAGGGCATGGTGGTGCACACGCGCAACGAGCGCGTGAAGGCCGCGCGCGAAGGCGTGATGGAGCTCCTGCTCGTCAATCACCCGCTCGACTGTCCGATCTGCGACCAGGCCGGCGAGTGCAAGCTCCAGGACTACGCCTACGACTACGGCGTCAAGGCGTCGCGCTCGCGCGAGCCGCGACGCGCGCTCAAGAAGAACGTCGATCTCGGACCGACCATCGTCTTCGACCAGGAGCGCTGCATCCTGTGCCGCCGCTGCGTGCGCTTCTGTCGCGAGATTCCGAAGACCGGCGAGCTCGCGGTCGTCAACCGCGGCGACCACTCGGTGATCGAGACCTTCCCGGGTACGCCGCTCGACAACCCCTACTCGATGAACGTCGCCGACATCTGTCCGGTCGGCGCGCTCACCACCAAGGATTTCCGCTTCAAGATCCGCGTGTGGTTCCTCGAGGACGTGCCCGGCATCTGCACGGGCTGCTCGAACGGCTGCAACATCCATCTCGGCGTCGCGAACAACAAGGTCTACCGCTACCTGCCGCGGCGCAACGACGCGGTGAACGACACCTGGATCTGCGATGCGGGCCGCATGAGCCACCGCGAGATCGGCGCGCCCGACCGGTTGCGCGAGTGCGAGGTGCGCGACGCGTCGGGCCGGCTCGAGCCCGTCGGGCTCGAGCGCGCAATCGAGGTCGCGGCGCAGAGGCTGCGGCGGCTGATCGACGAGAAGGGCGCGGGTGTGATCGCGGGCCTCGCCTCTGCGCACGCGACCAACGAGGATCTGTTCAGCTTCCGGCGCTTCCTCGCGGCGCTCGGATCGGAGACCTCGGGCGTCGCGGTGGTGAGCGGCGATGCCGACGAGCTGCTGATCAAGCCCGAGAAGGCGCCCAATGCAGCCGGCGCGCGCGCGATCGGCTTCGGCGACGCGCGCGCGGTGATCGACCGCATCCGCAGCGGCGCGATCGACGCCGTGATCGCGCTCGGCCACGACGCGCTGCAGCCGGGTCTGCTCGAGAGCGAGGCCGAGCTCGCGGCGCTCGACACGGTGATCGTGCTCGACACGCACGCTTCCGAGCTGCGGCGCGTCGCGCACGTGATCGTGCCTGCGCGGCACGCGGCCGAGAAGCTCGGCAGCTTCGTCAACTGCGCGCGGCGCGTGCAGCGCGTGCAGCCCGCCGTCGAGCCGATCGGCGACGCCTACGCCGAAGGGGAGGTGATCGCGAGGCTCGGCGCCGCGCTCGGCCTCGCGGGCTTCGACGCGCGCTACGACGTGCGCGAGGTCTCGCGCGCACTCGCGGCCGCGCAGCCGGAGTTCGCGGGGATCGATCTCGATTCGCTCGGCGCGGGCGGCCGCGTGCTCGCCGATGCAAGGCCCGCGCGGGCAAGGCGTTAGATGCCGATCGAAGTCATCGTCAAGACGCTCTTCATCCTCGTCGTGATGGTGGTCGGGATCGCACCCGTGATCACCTGGATCGAGCGCAAGCAGAGCGCGGTGATGCAGGACCGCATCGGCGCGAACCGCGCGGACGTCGCGGGCATCACGGTGCTCGGGCTGCTGCACCCCGCAGCCGACGTGATCAAGCTGATCACGAAGGAAGACGTGGTGCCGATCGGCGCGAATCGCTTCATGCACCTCGTGAGCCCGCTGATCGCGGCCGTTCCCGCGATCATCGCGTTCGCGGTGATCCCCTTCGGCGGCGTCTACCGGTTCGGCGACACCACGCTCAACCTCGTCGCCGCCGACATCGACTGGGGGCTGCTCTACATCTTCGCGATCGGATCGATCGCCGCCTACGGCACGGTGCTCGCGGGCTGGTCGAGCAACAACAACTGGTCGATGCTCGGCGGGCTGCGCGCGTCCGCGCAGATGATCTCGTATGAGGTGACGCTCGGGCTCACGGTGGTGGGCGCGTTCATGGTGTTCGAGACGCTGCGGCTCTCCGACATGGCGCTCGCGCAGGACCGCACGCTCTGGCTGTTCGGCATCCTCCCCGTCCCCGCGTGGGGGATCTTCTTCCAGCCGCTCGGCTTCCTGATGTTCCTGACCGCGATCATGGCCGAGAACAAGCGGCCTCCGTTCGACATTCCCGAAGGCGAGTCCGAGATCATCGCGGGCTACCACCTCGAATATTCGGGCATGCGCTTCGGGCTGTTCTTCATGTCGGAGTTCATCGAGATCATCGTGATCGCCGCGCTCACCGCGACGATCTTCCTCGGCGGCTGGGCGGTGCCGTGGGCCTCGACCGACGCGATCATCGCAGGGCTCTCGCGCTGGGTCGGCGTCGGATTCGCGACCGCGCTGTGCATGCTGATCCACTTCGCGACCTTCCTGCTCAAGGTCGTGTTCATGATCTGGGTGCAGATGCTGCTGCGCTGGTCGCTGCCGCGTTTCCGCTACGACCAGGTGATGAACCTGTGCTGGAAGATCCTGCTGCCGCTCTCGATCGCGAACATCTTCGTCACGGGCCTGGTGCTGCTCTGGGTGCGGGGGTGATCGGCCGATGACGGTCGAAGCCACCCTCTTCTACGGGTTCGCGATCCTCGCGGTCGTGTCCGCGCTCGGCATGCTGCTGAACTTCCGCAACACGGTCGCCTCGGCGATGAGCCTCGTCGTGACGATGGTCTCGCTCGCGGGGATCTACGTGCTGCTCGAGGCCTATCTGGTCGCGGCGATCCAGGTGATGGTCTACGGCGGCGCGATCGTCGTGCTGTTCCTGTTCGTGGTGATGCTGCTCAATCTCTCGACGGACGAGTTCCCGCGCGGGCGGCGACGGCTCGCAAAGCTCGCACTCGTGGTCGCGGGGGTCGCGCTGCTCGCGCAGGCGCTCGTCGCACTGGGTCGGAGCCCACTGCTGAGCGCTCCCGTCGCGGCGGTGCCGGAGGGCTTCGGCGGCTATCGCGCGCTCGGCATCGCGCTCTACACCGACTTCGTGCTGCTGGTCGAGATGGCCTCGCTGCTGCTGCTCGCGGCGATCGTCGGCGCGCTGATCCTCGCCAAGCGGAAGATCGACTGATGCTGCCCATGGATCACGTCGTAGGGCTGTCGGCAATCCTGTTCGCGCTCGGCGTGCTCGGCGTCGCCACGCGGCGCAACCTGATCGCGATGCTGATGTCGATCGAGCTGATGCTCAACGCCGTGAACCTCGCGCTCGTCGCGTTCAACCGCATCTGGTCGCAGGTCGACGGTGCGGCGGCGCTCGACGGGCAGGTGTTCGTGCTGATGGTGATCAGCGTCGCCGCGGCCGAGGTCGCGGTCGGACTGGGAATCCTGCTCTCGATGTTCCGCAACCGCGACTCCGTCGACATCGAGGAGGTCAGCCTGCTGCGATGGTAGACGCCGGCACACAGAGCGACCTGCTGCGCTGGATTCCGCTGCTGCCGCTGCTCGTCGCGACCTACCACGGCGTGTCGATCGGCATGCTGCGCCGGCCCGCGCCGCCGCGCCTCGCCGCGCTGCTGTCATGCGCGGCGGTCGCGGTCTCGTTCCTGATCGCGTGCGTCGCGTTTCGCGACCTGCTGCAGCTCCCCGCGGCCTCGCGCGTGCTCGTCGACGACGTCTACAGCTGGATCGGAGCCGGCGTGGGATCGAGCGCGATGAGCGCCGACGTCTCGTTCCGCCTCGATCCGCTCTCCGCGGTGATGGTGCTGATCGTCACCTTCGTCGGATCGATGATCCACGTCTACTCGATCGGCTACATGGAGGACGACCACCGCGACGACCGCGGTATCCAGCGCTTCTTCTGTTATTTGAACCTGTTCACCTTCTCGATGCTGGTGCTCGTGCTCGCCGACAACCTCGTGCTGATGTTCCTCGGCTGGGAGGGCGTCGGGCTGTGCTCCTATCTGTTGATCGGGTTCTGGTACAGCGACCGCTGGAACGCCTACTGCGGCAGCAAGGCGTTCATCGTCAACCGCATCGGCGACTTCGGCTTCCTGGTCGGGATCCTGCTGCTGTTCGGCGCGCTTTCGGGCGCGGGACAGCCGACGCTGTCGTTCGCGGGCATCGAGCAGCACTTCGACGCGATCGCCGGCATCGCGATCCCCGTGCCCGCGTGGCTGCCGTTCGGCCCGGAGTGGCGCGTCGTGAGCCTGGTCGCGCTGTGTTTCTTCGTCGGCGCGTGCGGGAAATCCGCGCAGATCCCGCTCTACGTCTGGCTGCCCGACGCGATGGCGGGCCCGACGCCGGTGTCCGCGCTGATCCACGCGGCCACCATGGTGACCGCGGGCGTCTACATGGTGTGCCGGATGAGCTTCCTCTACGCGGCGACGCCCGAGGTCTCTGCGCTCGTCGCCTGGACGGGCGCGCTCACCGCGCTGGTCGCGGCGACGATCGCGATCGCGCAGAACGACATCAAGAAGGTGCTCGCCTACTCGACGGTGAGCCAGCTCGGCTACATGTTCCTCGCCGCGGGCTGCGGCGGCTACAGCGCGGCGATCTTCCACCTCGGTACGCACGCGTTCTTCAAGGCGCTGCTGTTCCTCGGCGCGGGCGCGGTGATCCTCGCGCTGCACCACGAGCAGGACATGCAGAAGATGGGCGGGCTGTGGCGGCGCCTCCACAAGACGCGCTGGGTGCTCTTCGCGGGCGTGTACGCGATCGCTGGCTTTCCGCCGTTCTCGGGGTTCTTCTCCAAGGACGAGATCCTCGTCGCGGCCTGGGCGTCGCACGTGCCCGGACACGACTGGCTGTATGCGATCGGCCTCGCGACGGCGGGGATCACCGCGTTCTACATGTTCCGGCTGTGGTTCCTCACCTTCGCGGGGGATTGCCGCGCGCCGGCCGACGTGCGCAGCCACATCGAGGATCCAAACGGCTTCGTGGTGAATCCGCTCTGGGTGCTCGCGTTCTTCTCGGCCGTGGCGGGCATCGCAGGCCTGCCCCAGGTGTGGGGCGACCTGATCGGAATCGACGAGTCGAACAGCCTCGCAAACTTCCTCACGACCGTGCTCGCGAGCGGCGCGCCGCACGCGATCGACCACTCGACCGAGCTCTGGATGGCGTTCTGGGCGGTCGCGGTCGCGCTCGCGGGAACGGGGCTCGCGTGGCTGCTCTACGTGCGCCACCCGGGCGCGCCGCGCTGGCTCGCCGAGCGGCTCGCTGTCATCTACCGCACGCTGCTCAACAAGTACTACGTCGACGAGGTCTACGACGCGCTGATCGTGCGCCCGCTCGTCGCGCTCTCCGATCGCGTGCTGTTCCGCATCATCGACGCGCGCCTGATCGACGGAGTCGGTGTCAACGGAACCGCGCGCGCGATCCGCGCGCTCGCGGCGGACGGCCTCAAGTACGCGCAGTCGGGTCTCACCCAGAGCTACGTGCTGTTCATGATCGCCGGCGCGGCGGCGGTCGTGGGCTATCTGCTGAGGTAGCGGGCGGTGGGCGAATTCGACCGGCACCTGCTCACGATCATCACCTTCTTCCCGCT
>DASPGF010000133.1:0-4101 GCA_035620755.1 Myxococcota bacterium | reverse complement strand
TGACGTAGGCGGCTATCGGCCCGGGGCGCTTGCGCGCGCGCGCAGCACGCGCGGCGCGGACGCGGGCCTGTTCCGCATCGAAGGGGCTGGACGGATCGCGGCGCGGAGCTGGCGCTTCGCGGGCAGCGATTCGACCGCGCTTGGCGAGCGCGTGGAGCGCGCGCTCGCCAAGCGCAGCGCGCTGTTGGAGGGGCTTCGCGGCGAGGAGCGCGCGACCACCGCGTTTCGCCTGCTCCACGGCGAGGCCGATGGCGTGCCCGGGCTCGCGGTGGATCTGCTCGAGGACGAGCTTCGGCTGCTGCTGCTCGGCCGCGCCGCGGAGCCGCTCGTCGAGGAAGTGGTCGCGACGCTCGCCGCGCGCCTGCCGATGGACCCCGCGGCCGTGCTGGTCACGCACCTCGCCGAGCGTCCGAAGGGCGAGCTGCGCTGCGTGAGGCCGCTGCGCGGCCGGCCGCGCGTCGAGCCGTTTTGCGTGCGCGAAGCGGGCTATGCGTTCGAGGTCGAGAACGGCCTGCGCGAGCCCATGGTTTCGCGGCCCGGCATCGGTCTGTTCCTCGATCAGCGCGCGAACCGCGCGAGGATCGCGCGGCGGATCCGTGAGCGAGGGGGTGGCCGTTGGCTGAATCTGTTCTGCCACACGGGCGCTTTCTCCGTCGTCGCGCTCGGCGCGGGCGCTGATCGCGTGGTGAGTGTCGATCTCTCGCGCCCCTATCTCGAGACGCTCGAGCGCAATCTCGAGCACAACCGCCTCGATGGCGCGCGCCACGAGTGCGTGAGGATGGACGCGGTGCGCTTCCTCGAGCGACTCGGCGCATCCGAGCGCTTCGACGGCGTCGTGCTCGATCCCCCCACCGCAGCGGCGGCGGGCCGGCGCTTCTGGTCCGCGCGCAAGCTGCAGTCGACGCTGATCGCGCGCTGCCTCGCGCTGCTCAGCCCGCGCGGGGCGCTGCTCGTGTGCCGCAACGATCGCTCGGCGCGCGGCGAGCTGCGCGCGCTCGTCGCGCGCGAAGCGGCGCGTTCGCGCGTCGAGCTCGCGGAGCTCGAGGAGGCGGGTCCGGCGCCCGATTTTCCGCGCCTCGCGGGGTTTCGCGAAGGCGACGCGTTCGAGGGCGCGCTCGCGATTCGGCGCGGATGAGCGGAATGTTGGGATTTCGCGGCGCGGCCGCGCGCCACGTGCGCAGCTCCCCGCCCATCCCCGCGCGAGATCAGCGAGAGATCAGCCAAAGATCAGCTTCCGATCAAGCGCTCACGGGACGCGAAATCTAGATTGCGGTCGTGGTTCCGCTGTCTCTGGGAGCGAGTCGAGATCGAATGGTCGCGCAGACCGTGGAGTGCGGGATGCGGAAGCCCGGGATCTGGGGTTCCGGGAATGGCAGCCCGCAGCGCGCCGGAGATTCCTTTACAGCAGCTCGCTCCCCGCGGAGTTTCCGGAGCCGGCAGGGGCAGAGCCTGACGGTTCGGGAAGTAGGGTAGGGACCCGGCGGCGGAGGAGGGGACAGTCCCCACCGACCAACCTCCGCCGTTGGGTCCCAGGCCTGTCGCGCGCGACCTCCTGCCGCGCGCCGATGTCCTGCGGCGTGCCGATGTCGTACCGCGCGCTGACGTCCTGCCGTGCGCCGACGTCCTGCCGCGCAAAAATGGAAAATCGCAACACCGATCCGACACCGAGCAGCGACTCGAGCCACTCAACGCTCGGAGCGCCGC
This sequence comes from Myxococcota bacterium, assembly GCA_035620755.1. Classification (GTDB taxonomy): domain Bacteria; phylum Myxococcota_A; class UBA9160; order UBA9160; family SMWR01; genus JACZVU01. Next base: position 2,397 of record DASPGF010000133.1, on the reverse strand, counting down.
TGCGCTCCCGCGCCGCAGCACCGGGAGGGTCGCATTTGTCGCGTAACGAACGCAGTTGGAGCGTCGTCCTGGGGGCCATCGCTCTTGCTATTGCTCTTGCTACTGGAATCGCCAACCCCGCGCGCGCGAGCGCATCATTTGGCGACTTGCTCGGCGTCTATGCGGGAAACGACAGCGCGACCTCCATCGAGCGCAACCTCGGATTTGCAGTGCTGATGCTCGACCGAGTCGACCTCCCCTGCGCGGCCGCTGACGCGCTGCGTGTCACGGTCTCGAACACCAAGGGCGACGAGCCGATTGCGGGCGGCTGGAGCTATCTCGGAGCGGAGCCGGTCGATCTGATCGTCGTCAAGGCGGGCAATCGCCACGCGGTCTATCGCTACGACGATTCGAACGGCGCGTCGGCCTCGGGCCTCTGGGATACCGCTTCGCTCGGCGACAAGGAGCTCTCCCACCTCAGCGCCTATCGCATCGTCCCCGAGCCCGGCACGGCGGCGCTGCTTGGAGTCGGGCTGCTCTCGCTCGGCTGGTCGCGCTCGAGGACCTCGTTGGGAACGTCGCTCATGCGGATGCCACGGTGGCGGAAGGTGAGCTTGCCGCGCTCGAACGCGACCACCCAGGGCAACGTGAAGCGCGTTTCGATGGTCTTTGCCGCGTTGCGCGTGCGGAAGGTTCGACTGCCCTCGATGCTCACGATCGCGAACACGCGCCCGTCGCCCGCGGCGCGCGCATCGATCGACGCGGTGTCGCGATCGAGCTCGAGCGTCTGTGACATCTCGAGGATCGAGATCTTGTCGACGCGCTTCGGCAGGTCTTCGAGCGCAGCATCGCGCATCTCCTCACTGATCGTCTCGAGGTGTGCGCGCTGGAGCTTTTCGAAATCGCCGGGGCTGAAGTTCTCGGTGCGCTCGATCTGCGCGATCGATTCCTCGATCAGCTGCGTCTCCTGCTCGGGCGTGAGCCCGTCGACGAGCGGATTGTCGCCCTCGTTCGAACAGCCCACGAGCAGCGCAATACCCAGCGCGAGCGCGCTCCGTCGGACGCTGGTCGTGCGACCGCCCGTGCTGCTTGGCAGAAGTCCGCTCGGCGTCGCCCGGCGTAGTCGCCGGATCGACGGGCGTGCGATGCGTCGAGCCGTCAAGGTGGCTGCGAATCTAGGCTGCGGAGGGGTGCGCTGCAAGCGCAGCGCGCGAACGCGAAGGGGGGGCGGTGCGGCAGTGCCGGAGTGCATTGCCGCGCACTGGCGCGAGCGCTACGCGCCCGGAATCGCGAGCGTGAGCGGCTCGCTCTGCGAGTTCACGATCGCGCCAGCTCGCTGCACGACATGACCGAGCCGCTCCGCGATCGCGCGCGTTTCGCCGGTGGGTGCGCCCACGCGAACCTCGAGTCCGAGATAGATGTTCGCGCCATCGGGGAAGTAACGGGTCTCCAGTCTCCCGGTCCACGGGATCACGAAGGTGTGGTCCAGCGACCCGTTCGCAGGAAGTGCGATGTCCCGCAGCATCGCATCGCGATTCTCGGTGGTTGACCAGCTGCGCGGGTCCGACAGCCCTTCGTCCCTCGAGACGATCACGCGCGCGAGCGCGATCGCGGCGGGCGCGCGGCGCGGGTTCGCGAACCGTACCGCGACCGAGAGCGATTCGCGCACGGGAGGAGCGCCCGAGGCGTCGGGCTCGCGGATCACCTCGAACGCGACGACAGAGGCCTCGAGCGGCGGCGGCGCGGGCGGCTCGCTGCGCGTGAAGTAGAGCGCGGTCGCAACGCCTGCGATCGCGAGCGCGATCAGCGGGCCGCGTCGGATCGCGCCGTGCGCGCGTCGCCGCGCTTCGCGCGAGCATCCATTGCGCGCGTGCGGAAGCGCGGCGCGAACACCTCGCTGGTCGCTCATCGCTGCGCCTCGAAGCGAATTCCGCGCCCACCATACCAAAATCCGCACCCGCGCGGAGCTTCTTCGCGCGGCGTTGCGCTCCGACGCGGGCTCGCTTGCAGCCGGGCCTTGAATTTCGCGTGTGAACCGCGAGAATCGCGCGCGTCCGCGCGCTGCATGGCGTCGGCCCAATCGATCGTGGAGACGCAGGCCCCGAGGTAAGCCCCGTTTGGTCGGCGGAGCTTTGACACCCCTGCAGCGGCGCCAGAACCTCGTCGCGGTCACGGCCGCGATGACGGTCACCGCGCTGATCTACGGCTTGAGCCTGCCGTTGCTCTCGCTCGTGATGGATCAGCGCGGTATCGACAGCGAGCTCATCGGCCTGAGCGCAGGCGTGCAGTCGCTCGGCATCGTGCTCGTGGCTCCCTTCTTGCCCGCGTTCGTGAGTCGCTCGGGGCTCGCCACGCCGATGATCGGCGCGATCCTCATCTCGCTCGTGGGGTTCCTGCTGCTTCCCGTGTTCACGAGCC
>DASPGF010000132.1:0-4570 GCA_035620755.1 Myxococcota bacterium | reverse complement strand
ATTGGAGGAACACTTCGCCACGCAGCCCTCATCGGTGCCGCGCGCTGAGCGGTTGAGCGGCGGGGGATCGCGCGCTTCCGCGTGCGAGCTGCGGGCGCGTGATGGCCGCCGGGCTCGAGCGCGTGCCGCGGGCCCCGCGGCGATCCGGTCGTTGGGGGCCCGCGACAGGCGCTCGCACCCGGCGGGGATCTCGCGTCCGCAGCTCGCATGCGGAAGCGCGCGATCCCCCGGCGCTCAACCGCTCAGCGCGCGGCACCGATGAGGGCTGCGTGGCGAAGTGTTCCTCCAATCCGGCCGCACGCGCACTCGCAGCGGGAATCTGGGCGCTCGCGCTGTTCGGCGCCGCAGCGCCGGCGCTCACTGCCGACGCGCTTCGCAACGCGCAGCCGGCGATCCCTGCCGGCGAGCCTCGCGACGCGCAGCCCGCGATCGATGCGGCCGAGCCGTCCAATGCGGAGCCGGGTCTCGCCGCAGCCGCACCGCTCGTCGCGCAGCCCGCGCGCGAGCGCGCGACGCCGCGCGACGACGAATACGACCAGCTGCTCGCCGAGATCGATTCCGTGCTCGGGCGCGCGTCCGCGCCGAACGCGGGCCCGCGTCCGGAGACTCGCGCACCCGGCGATCCGGGCCCCACCGCGGCCGAAACGGCGACGGCGCGGCCCGCAAGCGCTCCCGCGGCGCTGCGCGAGCGAATCGAGTCCGGGCTCTCACACCTCGTCGCAAGCGCGGCTTCGCCGCTGCGCGCGGATCCCGCGCGGCTCGCGAGCGATCTTCGCGCGGGAAGGTGGACGCGCGACGTCCAGATCGCGCTGTTCGATCTGTGCGCGCTCGCGCTCGTCGCGTTGCTGGTCACGCGCGCCCTCCGTGGGCACGGCGATGTGTCGGTCAGCATCCACTATCCAGCAGACCTGCGCGGAACCTTCAACGTCCGCGTCTCGAAGCGAAAGGCGGCGATCTCGCAGCAGCGCTTCGCGAAGGCGATGGATCCCGACCGCGCGAAGCGCGAGGCGGCGGCTGCGAGCCGCTACGAGCACACGATGGTCGCGCGCGAGACCCACTTCCGGAACCTCGAAGCGCGCAGCTACATCGTGATGGTCTACGGCTACGTGCAGCCGCTCGATGGCGAGAAGATCCTCTCGACCCACCTCGTCGAGCAGGAGGTGCGGGTGCGGCGCGGCCGCACCGAGCGGCTCGACTTCGACTTTCACCCGAGCGAATGCACGCTCGAGGTCAGCGTCTCGTGGGAACGACGCCCCGTCACCGACGCGCTCGTCGCAATCCGCGGTGCGCCGGGATCGCTGCGCTACGCACGCGGAGGCACGGCGCGCATCTCGCTGTCACGCGGGTCGCACGTGCTCGTGGTCGGGAGCTCGGATCGCGTCGCGGAGCACGAAGTCGCGATCAGCTCGTATCTCCCGATCAGCCTCAAGGTCGACCTCGGAAATCGCGAGCAGCTGCTCTTCAGCGGCTGCCCACCGGCCGTCGAGCCCTACCTGCACGGTGACCTCGCGGCCGCCGCGCGGCTGCTCGAGCGCGACGGGCAGTCGGACGTCGCGCACCTGATCCTCGCTCGGCTGCATCACGAGCGCGGCCAGACCGACGCCGCAGCCGAGCACTACGAGGCGTGCGGGCGCGTGCTCGAGGCCGCGGAGATCCACGGCACCTTCAACCGCTTCGACCGCGCTGCACAGCTCTTCGAGCAGGCCGGCGAGCCCGCGCGCGGTGGCGAGATGTGGCGCGCAGACGGCCAGTACTCCAAGGCGGGCGAGGCGTACGAGCGCGCGAACCGGCTCGACACCGCGATCGAATGCTACCGCGAGGCGAACGACATCTCGCGCTGGATCGCCGCGCTCGAGCGGCGCGGCTTGCCGCTCGAGGCCGCTCAGGTCGCGATCGAGCGCGGCGATTGGGAGCGCGCGATCCGCAGCCTGCAGCAGGTCACCCGCGCCGACCCGAACTACACCACGGCGGGTCAGATGTTGGTGGACGCGTGCGAGCGCGTGGGCCAGCTCGACGTCGCGCTCCACAAGCTCGAGGAGCTCGTCGGCGCCCAGGGAATCGACGCGGCGCCGCTCGAGCAGTGCGACCGGCTCGCGCACCTGCTCGAGTCGGACGGGCAGCTCGCGCGCGCGATCAGCGTGCTGGAGTCGGTGCGCCGACGCGACCCCGACTCCGCGAGCGTTTCGACGCGCATCGAGGACCTCCGCAAGCGCGCGAGCGAGGAGGCGACCACGGGCGCGCGGTCGCCCGCCGCAGACGTGTTCGGCGAGGGGTCGCGCTACGAGATCCTCGCGGAGCTCGGGCGCGGCGGCATGGGCGTGGTCTCTCGCGCGCGCGATCGGCGGCTCGGGCGCGTGGTCGCCCTCAAGCGACTCCCCGACAACCTGCGCAACCATCCGAAGGCCGTGCAGCTGTTCCTGCGCGAAGCGCGATCCGCCGCGGCGCTCAACCATCCGAACATCGTGACGATCTACGATGCGGGCCAGGAGGACGGCACGCTCTACATCACGATGGAGCTGCTCGAGGGAACGCCGCTGCACGAGATTCTGCGCTCGCGTGGGCGCCTCACGGTGCGCGACACCGCGCGCCTGGGCATCCAGATCGCGAAGGGCCTGCAGTACGCCCACGAGCATCAGATCATCCACCGCGACGTCAAGACCGGGAACCTGTTCTTCACCTCGACCAAGAAGGTGAAGATCATGGACTTCGGGCTCGCCAAGATGGTGCAGGAGGTTCGGCGCGGCGCGACGGTGATCGGCGGCACGCCCTTCTACATGGCGCCGGAGCAGAGCATCGGCGACACGGTGGACCACCGCGCCGACCTCTACTCGCTCGGTGTCACGCTCTTCGAGCTCGCGACGGGCTGCGTGCCGTTCAGCGAGGGGGACGTCGCCTACCACCACCGCCACACGCCGCCGCCCGATCCGCGCGCGCTGATTCCCGAGATTCCCGCAGCGCTCGCCGAGCTGATCCTGAAGCTGCTCGCGAAGGACCCCGCCGATCGCTGTCAGTCCGCGCAGGAGGTGATCGATCGCCTGCAGCCGCTCTCCTCGGGTTGATTATCCACGCGCGCGGAAGCCCGCCGCGCGGCGCACGTCATCGAGGATCGGCATGCCGATCGCGCGCGCGCGCTTCGCGCCGTCGATCAGCACCGCTTCCACCTGATCGGGGCGCTGCTCGAGCTCCGCACGGCGATCGCGCATCGGCCCGAAGTATTCGAGCAGGCGGCGCAGCAGGTCCTGCTTGACCTCGCCGTAGCCGAGGCCGCCCGCGCGCGCGCGCGCGAAGCACTGCGCGCGCTCGTCGGGCGTCGCGAACAGCGACCAGATCTCGAACAGCGTCGCCTTGGTGTCCTTCGGATCCTCGACGGGCGTGGAATCCGTGACGATGGCCATCACGGCCTTCTTGATCTCCTTCTGCGACGCGAACATCGGAATCGTATTGGCGTAGGACTTGCTCATCTTGCGGCCGTCGATGCCCGGCACGACGGCGACGTCGTCGAGGATGTAGGGCTCGGGGAGCGCGAGCACCTCGGTCTCGTAGCTGCGGTTGAACGCCTCCGCCATGTCGCGCGCCATCTCGATGTGCTGCTTCTGATCGCTTCCGACGGGAACGAGATCCGCGCGGTAGAGCAGGATGTCGGCCGCCATCAGCACCGGATACGCGAACAGCCCGTGATTCGCGCTCTGCCCCTGCGCGATCTTGTCCTTGTAGGCGTGACCGCGCTCGAGCAGCCCCATCGGCGTCACGGTCGACAGGTACCAGGCGAGCTCGCAGACCTCGGGGACGTCCGATTGCCGGAACAGGATCGCGCGCTCGGGATCGAGGCCGCTCGCGAGGAAGTCGAGCGCGACCGCACGGCTGAAGCGGCGCCGATCGTCGGCATTGCGCACGCTGTTCATCGAATGCAGATCGGCGATGAAGATCAGCGTCTCGAACTTCTGCTGCAGCTCGACCTGCTGGCGAAGCGCGCCGAAGTAGTTGCCGATGTGCAGGTGGTCGTGCGAGGGCTGCGTGCCCGACAGCACCCTCATGCGCGCGGAGTCTCGACGTAGGTGAGCCAGCGCTCGAACGCGGGATCCTCGCCGCGCGTGACCGCGCGGAACCGCTCGCGCAGCGCGAGCGTACGGGGCCCGGCCACGCCCGCGCCGATCCGCTGGCGGTCGATCTCGACGACCGGGCAGATTCCGGTCGCGGTTCCGCTCATGAACACCTCGGGTGCGTCGAGCAGATCGCCGCGGCTCACCGCGGTCTCGCGCACCGCGAAGCCGTCGTGCTTGGCGATCTCGATCGCCGAGCTGCGCGTCACGCCGAGCAGCACGTTGCGCTCGGGGGGCGTGCGCAGCGTGCCGCTCGCGTCGAAGAAGAACACGTTGGTGGTCGGCCCTTCGGCGATGTAGCCATCCTCGTCGACGAGCAGCACGTCGTCGTAGCCCTCGCGCCGCGCCTGCCACTTCGCGGCCATCGGGGACACGTAGTTCGCCGAGACCTTGGCCTGCGGGTCGACGATGTCGCGGCGGCGATTCCGCCGCGTGGTCTCGATCCGCACGCGCAGCGCCTCCTTGCGCGC
>DASPGF010000131.1:0-2973 GCA_035620755.1 Myxococcota bacterium | reverse complement strand
CTCGAGGGCAGGCAGATCAGCGAGCGGCCACCCGCGGAGAATGCCGCCCCGCTGACGAAGTCGAGGTGGCCTCCGATCCCCGAGGATTGGTGCGCGCCGACGCGATCGGCGACCACCTGACCGAACAGGTCGACGGCGAGCGCGCCGTTGATCGATACCAGCTGGCGGTTGCGCGCGATGATCGCGGGGTCGTTGACCTGCTCGACGGGCAGGAAGCGCACGTCCTCGCGCCCGTCGAGCCACGCGTAGAGCTCGCGCGTGCCCGCGGCGAACGTCGCGATCGAGTAGCCGTCGTGGATGCCCTTGCGGTTGCTGACCTTGCCCGACTCGTGGAGGCGCATCAGGCCCGTCGTGAACATCTCCGAGTGGATGCCGTAATCCGAGCCCGGCCGCCGCGCGAGCAGCTCCGCGAGCTCGCCGGGCACACCGCCGATCCCGGTCTGGAGCGTCGCGCCGCTCTCGATGTACGGAAGCGCGTGCTGCGCGATCTGCTGATCGATCGCCGTGCTCGGGGCGTCCGGGATGGTGAACGGATCCCGCTCGCTCTCGACGATCACGTCCGCCTCGTCGACCGAGAGCACGTGCGGGTGCTCGGGCGGGATGCCGAGCGTGCGCGGCAGCGCGCGGTTCACCTCGACGACCAGCAGCCGCTGCGGATCGCGCCCCGCGAGCAGCAGCTCCTCGACCGTCGCACCCGCGTGCAGCGACAGACTCATGCGGCCGCCTGCATCGGGCGGAGTCGCTGCCGTCGCCATCACGCGCGGACACAGCGCCGACGCGACCGCGCGAAAGCGCCGGAAGTCCGCGGGCACGAATTGCACGTCGTGGTCCGCAGCCTGCAGCCCGCGCTCGATGGGGCCGAAGAAGCCGCTGCGCAGCTGCACGCCGCGCCGCGCGAAGACGCGGAACAGATCGCTCAGCAGCGCGCTGAACACGACGAGCTGCTCGAAGTCGTCGCGCTCGCCGAGCGCGTGCAGGAAGCTCGCGGGCTGGCCCGGACCGAGCGGCAGACCCAGCGTATCGCGCGCGCGAACGAGTGCGGCCGCGTCGCGCGCGCTGCGGGTCTTGGCGTGCCAGGGCTTCATCGCGGGGTCGACATGAGCCGGGCTCCGGCGACCACGCTAATCCAGTGCGGGCCGGCTTCAATAGCCGCGATTTCAAGTGCGCGCGGAGCGCGCTGCGGGTTGATTTCGAGCGCGAAACTCACCGTTTGCGGGGATTTCGTGACACGCGGCACAAAATGAATCGAGCCCGGCACTTGAATCGGTAGCCGAGGCGTGGTGGGATATGGCCTCCTTGGTGCGGGAGGTGCCCAATGCTCGAACGGCAATGGCGACTCGGCTCACGACACGCGGCGGCGCTCGCGCTCGCCGCGGCGATCACCGCAGCTCCGACGCTCGGCGAGGCCGCCGAGCAGTCGGCCGCGCGAAAGCTCGGGCGCGGCCTCGCCGGCATGACGGTCGGCTTCCTGGAGATCCCCGGCAACATCGTCGACACGAGCCGCAAGCAGGGGCTCGCGGCCGGCATGACGCTCGGCTTCGTGCTCGGGCTCGGCAAGGTCGTGGTGCGCGAGCTGATCGGCGTCTACGAGTTCGTGTCGGCTCCATTCCCGCTTCCCGCAGGCTTCCAGCCGATCATCGAGCCGGAGTTCCCCTGGGATTACTTCGAGAACCCGCCCGGGAGCAGCACGCAAAGCCCCTGAGCGGCGCGCACCGCGACCGCGGAGAGCGCGCCCGAGCCTCTGAGGGCGGGGCGAACAGCGCACGCGGAGTGGGCCGAGGCCGACGATCGGTGATAAGCTGGGCGCCTTTCGACCCGGAGGCGATCCCGTCGTGTCAGCACCGCCCTCGACGATCCCGATCGACTCGATCTTCCACCCGACGGATTTCTCGGAAGCGAGCTTCGTGGCCTTCGTGCACGCGCTCAAGCTCGCGCTGCTCGCTCGCTCGGAGCTGACGATCCTCCACGCGACGAGCGACGGCGCCGATCGCGTGAGCTGGCGCGATTTTCCGGGCGTGCGGCAGACCCTCGAACGCTGGGGCGAGCTGCCCAAGGGAAGCCCCACGCGCGCGGTCGCGGAGCTCGGCATGCGCGTGGAGAAGGTGACGGGCCACGGCTCGAAACCGCTCGAGACGATCGCCAACTACCTGCAGGAGAATCCCGCGCAGCTCGTCGTGCTCGCGAGCGAGGGCCGCGAGGGGATCCCGCGTTTCCTCAAGCCATCGCTCGCGGAGCCGCTCTCGCGCACCACCCGCGCCATGACGCTGTTCGTGCCGAGCCACAGCAGCGGCTTCGTCGACGCGGACACGGGCCGCGTGAAGCTCGATCACATCCTGATCCCGATCGACCACGCGCCGCGCGCGCGGCCCGCGATCGCGTTCGCCGCAGCGTTCGCGCGCGCGCTCGACGACGATGGAGGCGTCTTCGACCTCGTGCACGTGGGCGAGAAGGGAAAGGCGCCTTCGGTCGAGCCCCCCGAAGCGCCGGGCTGGCGCTGCGAGAAGCACTACGAGAGCGGCGACGTCGTCGAGTCGCTGCTGCGCGTCGCCGAGAAGCAGGGCGCGGACCTGATCGCGATGACCACCGCGGGGTCGCAGGGCATTCTCGACGCGCTGCGCGGCACGACCACCGAGAAGGTCGTGCGCGGCGCGAACTGCCCCGTGCTCGCGGTTCCGGAGAGCTGAGCTCAGTCGCGCGCGGGCTGCTCGGTCGTATCCGCGCGCGCCTCGACCTCGAGCGCCTCGATGCGCGTGGCGATCTGGCGCGCGAGCAGGCCCAGCGCCTCGTTGTGGGCCGCCACGAAGTCTTCCGCGCCGCGACCCGCGACCGCGTTGCGCACGCCGAACTGACCGATCCAGGGCCCGCGCTGCGCGTCGCGCGCGCGAATCACCCAGTTCGCGCGCAGCACCAGATCCTCATCGGCGACGACCTCGAGCGCCTGGAAATCGAGCGCGATGCGGTAGTCGAGCGGGA
>DASPGF010000130.1:0-2517 GCA_035620755.1 Myxococcota bacterium | reverse complement strand
CTGCATCCGAGCGTTCGCCGGCTCGTCGAGGAGGGGCTGCGCGCGAGCGCGCTCGCGCTCTAGCGCCCGCGCCGTTCCACTGATCGTCCGAGGGAGTCCGCGTCTGGCGGGGGTCCAGTTGGCCGGGTCACGCGGAATTGCACCGTTGTCGATTGCGGGTGTCCGACCGGGCCGGAGCCCAGTTGGCCGGGCCGGACCTAATCGGCGCGGCGCGCCTCGCGCGCGGCGAGCAGCGCGCGAAGCGTCGCGGCGTGGTTCTCGCGCGTGAGTGGATAACGCAGCGCGACCGCAATCGCGAGCAGCAAGATCGCCATCGGCACCAGCGAGCTCATGCCGCGGATCGCGAGCAGCGCGAGATCGGTCTGCTCGACCCGCGCGAGGCCGCCGACGAAGCCCGCGAGCTCGAGCACCGATCCCATCGCGAGTACCGCGGTCGCGCCGCCGATCTTGCGCAGGAAGGTGAACACCCCCACGTACATCCCCTCGCGCCGCTGGCCGGTCGCGAGCTCGTCCTCGTCGATCACGTCGCCGAGCATCGCCCAGGGCATCATCTCCGCGACCGCGTAGCCCACGGCCGCAAGCGAAGGCACCACGAACAAGATCCAGCGCGGCCAGCTCGCGTCGCCGAAGAACAGCACGAGCTGCACCGCGCTCCAGAACGCGGCACCCGCGACGAACAGCGTGCGCTTCTCGCGGCCGCGCGCGATCTCGAGCCAGACCGGTAGCGAGACGATGACGATCGCGAAGAAGCAACCCATCACGGGCGCGAAGTCCGCTTCGCGCCCGATCGTGTAGGCGAAGTAGAGCACGAGCATGGCTCCGATCAGATCGACCGCGACGCGCGCGAGCACGTAGAGCGTCGCGAGCGTGCGATAGCTGCGGTGCGCGGCGAGCGCGCGCAGGCCGCCGACGAAGCTCGGCGTATCGCGCAGCGGGAGATTACGCCGCTCGAAGCTCACCGCGTGGACCGCGAACCACGGCACCACCAGCCAGATCGCGGTCAGCGATGCAGTGAGCAGCCACGCCGAGGCTCCGCCGCCGAGCCCGTCGGCGAGCGGCTTCATCGCGACCGCTGCGAGCGTCCCGAACGCCGCCGCGACCGAGCGGAAGGTGTTGAGCGAGGTGCGCTCGTGGTAGTCTGTCGCCATCTCGGGCAGCAGTGCGAGGTAGGGCACGGAGAGGCAGGTCATCGCGAGACTGACACCGATGTACGTCGTAGCGTAGTACGCGAAGCGCGCCGCCTCGCTCGCGAGCGGAACACTGAACCACATCAGCGCGAAGCACGCGCCGAACGGCACCGCGCCGATCAGGAAGTACGGCCGCCGGCGCCCGCTGCGCCAGCGCGTCGCGTCCGAGAGCCGCCCCATCGCGGGATCGGTGAACGCGTCGATGATGCGCGCGACCCACACGACGAGTCCCGCCGCGAAGGGACTCAGCCCGCCGTGCTCGATCAGGAACTTGAAGTACAGCAGCGCCGTCGCCGACAGCACGAGATTGACCGAGTGGTCGCCGAGCGCGTAGATCGCCTTGTCGCGCGTGGAGAGTCGTCTCGGCTCGGTGTCGGCGCTCAATCGATCGGCTCCCTCGCGCGGCGGCTCACGCGCGGCGCGCTCGCGGCCCGGACTCGACCCGCCGCGCGGCAGAAGCTATCGGATGCGGGCTGCGCGTCGCGTTGCCGCGCGCTGGATGGCCGGGCGCCGGAAGGGCAGGCTGACCGCTCGCCTGGTGGCGAGGGAGGGGCGCGCGGGTATCTTCGCGCGATGGCGTCGCGCGCAAAGCGGCACACGCGCGACGAGCTGCTGCGCGCGCTCAAGCGTCGCGGCCCCCAGACCGCCGCGCAGCTCGCGCGCCGGGTCCGCGTCTCGCCCGTGACCGCGCGGCTGCAGCTCGGAGCGCTCGCCGCGCAGGGCTGGGTCACATTCCACGACGAGCGGCTGCGCGTCGGTCGGCCACGGCGCATCTGGCAGCTCGCCGCGCGCGCCCGGGCCGCGTTTCCCGACGCGCATGCGGATCTCGCGATCGAGCTGTTCGACGCCGCGCGGCGCGCGTTCGGCGTCGATGCGCTCGACCGGCTGCTCCGGGCGCGCAGCCGCGACCAGCTCAGGCGCTACCGCAAGCGGCTGCCCGCGCGCGACGCGCCGCTCGAGGCGCGCGTCGCAGCGCTCGCGAAGCTGCGCAGCGAAGAGGGCTTCATGGCCGAGTGGGCGAAGCACCGCGACGGCGCGTTGCTGCTCGTCGAGAACCACTGCCCGCTCTCTGCGGCAGCCGCGGTCTGCCCTGCGCTGTGCCGCGACGAGCTCGCGCTGTTCCGGTCCGCGCTCGGAACGGCCGCTGCGGTCGAGCGCCTCGAGCACATCCTCGCGGGCAGCCGCCGCTGCACCTATCGGATCGCGCCCGCGACGCGCGCGTAATCGAAGCCGCGTCGTCGGCGGCGGGCGAGGGGAGACGTGAAGGCGACCTGGTGCTGGAGCCGGGAGGGGCGAGGGATTCGCTCCAGAACCATGTCGCTCACCCCTC
>DASPGF010000129.1:0-2862 GCA_035620755.1 Myxococcota bacterium | reverse complement strand
TCCCGATCCCCGAGTGGCTGAAGGCCTCGCTGGGCGGACTCGGGGTCGGCGCCATCGGCGTGTGGCTGCCGCACGTCTTCGGCGTGGGCTACAGCACCATCGACATGGCGCTCACGGGGGCGCTTCCGGCCACCATGCTGGGCCTGCTGCTGGTGGCCAAGATCGTCGCCACCAGCACCACCATCGGCTCCGGGGGCTCCGGCGGCGTCTTCGCCCCCTCGCTCTTCCTGGGCGCCATGACGGGCGGCTTCCTGGGGACCTTCTTCCACCAGTGGTTTCCCGAGTCGACCGGGACCTCGGGCGCCTACGCCCTGGTGACGATGGGGGCGGTGGTCGCCGCGGCGACGCACGCGCCGATCACCGCCATCATCATGATCTTCGAGCTCACCCAGACGATCGAGATCATTCCACCGCTGATGGCGGCGTGCGTGGTGAGCACGCTCGTTTCGTCGCTCATCGAGCGCGAGTCGATCTACACGATGAAGCTCGCGCGTCGCGGCATGGATCTCTACGAAGAAGAGGGGCACAATCTGCTCAAGAATTTCTTCGTCCACGACGTCGTCGACCGGCAGCCGAGCACGCTTGCGGCCTCGGCGAGCTTGCAGACGGTCATCGACCGGGCGCTCGCAGGGGAGAGCACGCAGTTCTTCGTGGTCAATGAGCGCGGCGAGCTGCTCGGGTCGATCTATCTGCGCGAGCTCACCCGAATGCTCGTCGAGAAGGATCTTCTGAAATCGATCGTCATCGCCGAGGATCTGCTCGACACGCGCGCACCGACGCTGACCGAGGACGACGGCCTCGATCTCGCGATGCAGCTTTTCGGCGCGGGTGCGGGCGATCAGATTGCGGTCGTGGAGAGCCCGAGCTCCTGGAAGCTCGTCGGCTGCGTGCACAAGAGCGAGGTACTCGAGGCCTACAACCGGGAGCTGATGCGCCGCGACCTCGCGGGCTCGGTCTCGAGCAACGTGATGATCGCGAGCCGAGGCCAGCAGGTCGCGATCGGCGGCGGCTACGTGCTGCAGGAGATCCAGCCGCCCCCGCGCTGCTTCGGGCGAACCCTTCGCGAGCTCGACCTCCAGGCAGCGACGGGCGTCCACGTGGTCCTGCTGCGCAAGCGCAACCCCAGCGATGGAGGCGCCGAAGTGCGTGTGCCGCGCGCGGATGACCGAATCGACGAAGGCGATCGGCTCGTCGTCGCGGGCACGAAATCCGACGTCGAGTCGTTCGACGCGATCTGACGCGCCGATCAGAGCACTTCGTCGATCGTGAGCAGCACGTCGCGATCGCCGGGCGCGTGCGCGCGGTGCGCGCGGCCTTGCAGATCTCCGGGTGAGCGGGTCATCGCGTCGCCGTCGGCATCGACGCGCGCACTCAGCGAGATCTCCCCCGCGAACGGAACCGCCTCGATCATGCGATCTCCCGGGCCGATCGCGAACGCGAGCGGGAACTGGGGCTCGTCGACGCGAACCACCGCGAGCGGCGGCCCGCTCGGTGAGTTGCGCGCGATCACGAACAGCACCGCTCGCGCGGGTACCCTCCCCTGCAGCGCATCCGCGAGCGCGATCGTGCCCTCGATTGCCGCTGAATCCGCGGCAGCCGTGCGCGGCGGCGCGGCACCAGCGCTGGAATCGGCGCTCTGGCGCCGGTCGATTCGCACCACGACGCCGCGATCGCCGGGCGCGTGCGCGCGCGCCGCGGCGCCGATCAGATCGCCCGCGCTGCGCGTGGTCGCGTTGCCATCGCCGTCGATGCGCGCGGAGATCTCGAGCGCGCCGCTGAACGCGGCCGCGGCGCCCATGCGATCTTCGGCGCCGATCGCGAACGCGAGCGGAAAGCGCGGCGCGTCGAAGCGCTTGGCGGCGACGGGAGGCCCGCCGGTGACCGGCCGAGCCATCAGGAACAGCACGGCGTCGGGCGGAACCTGCGACGCGAGCTCGGCGGCGAGCTCGATGGTTCCCGCGATCGGCGCACCCGGCTCTTCCGCGGGCGGCGCGCCGCGTCCGGGCGCCGACGGCAGATCGGGCATCGGCCGCTCGGCTCGGTCCATGCCCGCGGGAAAGATCTTCGAGAGATCGGGAGCCTGTGGCTCTTCACCGGGTACGAACGGCTCGACGCGCCGATCGCAGGCCAGCGCGATGCACAGTGCGCCCCCACACGCCAGCAGAAGCAATTTCATCCGCAGACGCTAGCACCGCGCGCCGGCGCCACGAACGGCGCCGCCCCTCGCGCGGCGCCCGCGCGCGGATTCTCGCGGCGATCTGCGCGCGGATGCGCTCGGCGGGCCCGCACGTGATCTCGCCGAGCGCGCGACGCCGCCAGCTCGAATGTGGTACAGTGCGCGCAACTGCGGAGCCTGGGGGTGGTCGGCCAAACGCGCGTCGTTTGCCGGGCCTGAGAAAGACCCTTCGAACCTGAACTCGTTCGCACGAGCGTAGGAAACGGCTCTCCGCCATTCGGCGACCCTCCCCGCAAGAGTTCGCGCAGCGCCGCTGGGCGCACGCCCGGCGAACGCGACCATCGGCCCGCTGGGCTGCCGTCGCAAGGGAGTGTCACGCCATGGCGAATCACCGCGCGCCGTTCGCTTCCGATCCACACGATCGGCTGCCGCCCGTCGGCGGCAACCCCTCTTCGCGACGCGAGGGCACGTCGCCGGGGAGCTTCGCGAACCGAAGCGAGATCGGGGGCGCGCTGAGCTTCAGCTCGCCCGACACGCCCGGCATGCCCCCGGCGTCGAGCCGCAGCGCGTGGGATTTCATGCCGCGGGATTGGAAGCGCCGCGCTGGGCGCTGGATCGCGCCGCCGGGCTTCGTGCCGCGCACGCAGCTCGAGCACGCGCGCCTCGGAATCATCACGCCGCAGATG
>DASPGF010000128.1:0-5983 GCA_035620755.1 Myxococcota bacterium | reverse complement strand
GATCGCCATCCCCCAGCGGTAGGGGCTCGCGGCGGTGCTGTCGTCGGCCGGATCGTAGGGCCGCCGGATCTCGTGGCTCCCGCCGTGCGCACCCGCGTGCGCGCCGGCCGCTGCGCCCTCGTGCGCGCCGCCGTGCGCATCGGCCGCGTCGGCGGCGTGCGCACCGCCCGCAGCCGCGTGCGCATCGACCGGCGCGGCGGCGAGCGCCGCGAGCGAGATCGCCTCGCCGAGCTGGCGGCCGCGCTTGTTGTCGAACTCCTCGGTCTTCGCGATGCGCCGATGCGCGCCCGTGCGGCGCACCTCGGCGCGCGTCGTCAGCCAGGCGCGGCTCCCGCCCTCGTCGCTGAGCGCGGGCAGGATCGAGATCACGCTCACACCGCGCGCGCCGACGTGCGCGCCCGCCTCCGCGCGCGACGCGTAGAAGCCGACCTCGTGGCCCTGGCCGATCGGGATCGCGATCACGTCGTCGCGAATGCCGCCGCGCGGCAGCACCGGCAGCTCGACCTCGCCCGCGCTCGTGCGCACCGCGATCACGTCGCCGTACTCGACGCCGAGCGACTTCGCGGTCGCGTGGCTGACTTCGGCCCACGACTGCCAGGCGACCTTCATCACGGGATCCGGCGTCTCCTGCAGCCACGGCAGGTTCGCGCCGCGCCCGTCGGAGAGCAGCGGCGACGGAACCGGCATCAGCAGCAGCGATCCCTCGCCCTCGAAGCGCGGCTCGCCGAAGCTGAGCTCGGAGAGCTCGAGAGCGAGCGGAACCTCCGCGGCGGCGGCCGCGTCACCGAATGCGCCGCCCCGCGCGAGCGCCGCGCGGAAGTCGGTGTCCGACCACGCCTGCTCGAGCACGCTGCGAAAGCTCCCGCTCGGCAGCTTGGCGGCCGCGTCGGCGCCGATCGCCTTGGCGCTCTCGATCAGCGTGTCGCCGAATGCGCGCGTATCGAAGAGCGGGCGGATCGTCGGCTGCACGAGCGAGCGCACGCCGGGTCGCGGCGCGTGATCGCCCCACGATTCCATCGGCGTGTGGTCGGGCAGGATCAGATCGGCGCGCTCGCTGGTCTCGTCGGGACCCGAGGCGGTCGAGACCACGAAATCGACCGCGCCGAGCGCCGCCGCGAAGCCCGATGCGGCGGGCATCGAGTACACGGGGTTGGAATCGTGCACCAGCAGCAGCGAGATCGATCCGGCCTGCATGCGCTCGACGAGCTGTGTCATCTCGCGGAAGCTCGCGAGCCCGGCGCTCGCGCCGGGCGCGACGTGCACGCTCCGGCCGATCGCGCCGATCGCCGCGTTGAGGATCAGCACCGCAGCCGCCGTGGCGGTCGCGCGCTGGCTGGTGAGCGCGATGCCGGGCGGTAGCGCGACGGGGCGCTGCGCGGCGAGCAGCGCGGCGCCGAGGCGCTGGATGGTCGCTGCGGGCACGTCCGTGAGCGTCGCGACGGAGTTCGCGCCGAACGCGCCGAGCACGCCGCGCAGGCGATCGGAATGGGCGATCTCTTCACCGCTTCCGCGCGCGGCCTCGAGCACCGCGTGCGCGATCCCGAGCGCGAGCACGCCTTCGCTGCCGGGCTTGGCGGGCAGCCACTCGTCGGCGTTGCCCGCGGTGAGCGTGAGGCGCGGTCCGACGTAGACCAGCCGCGCTCCGCCGCCCGCACGCTCGACGCTGCGCGCGTCCGCGAACTGCCGCCCGTGCTCGACCGGCGAGCGCCAGCTCTCGAGGAAGTCCGAGCCGAAGTCGAGCACGAAGTCGGTGTCCGTGAGATCGAAACGCGGCTGCGCGGCAACGCCGAACACCGCGCGCGACGCCTGCTCGAGCGCCTTGTAGTCGAACGGCTCGTAGACGGTGCGCCCGCCCGCGCCGACCGCAGCGATCCAGCCGTCGATCAGACCGCTCAGCGTCGGGCCCACGAGGCCGCCGAGCACGTGCGCGCGAGCGCCCGCGGCCGCGACCTTCTCGGCGAGCAGCGCGAGCGCGTCCTCCCAGCGAATCGGCGCGAACTTCCCATCGGCCTGGCGCAGCAGCGGGCCCGGGTAGCGATCGGGCAGGAAGGTGCGGCCGATGCTCGCCTGCCCGCGCGCGCAGAGCGCCCCGCGGTTGACGGGGTGTTCGGGGTTGCCCTCGAGCTTGACGGGCCGCCCCTCGCGCGTGCGCACGTGCAGTCCACAACCCGCCGGGCACTCCTGACACGTCGAAGCGTAGATGACCGCGAGCCCGGGCGTGATCTCCTCGGGCTGGATCACGTAGGGGATGAGCTTCTGCACGGGGTCGCTGCAGCCGCTGGCCGCAGCGGCGCCGGCGCTCACACCGACGAGCTTCAGGAAGTCGCGACGATCGATCTCGGGCATGGACCCCTATCTCCAGAGCTGCGCGAGCCCGCCACCCTAGTAGTGGCAGCTGTAGCAGTCCTGCGAAACCCGCTTCTCGCGGTGGCACTGGATGCACCAACCCATCTCGAGGGTCTGGGTCGGAAGCCCCCATGGCCACCACTTCGTATCCTTCTGCATGACGATCTTGTCCATCTCCTGGACGATCCCATGGCACTGCTGGCAATCGATCCCCGCCGCAATGTGGCGGTTGTGCCGGAATTGCACGTGCTCGGGCACGCGGTGGATCTGGAGCCACTCGATGGGCTGCGGATCGCCGCTGTTGCGCGATTCCCAGTGCTCCTTGAGCGTGCGGATTCCCGAGAGCTCGTCATAGCTCGCGGGGAACTGGCTGTGGCAGCCCATGCAGGTCTCGACCGACGGAACACCGGCTGCGGGCGAGCGGTCGGTGCCCGCGTGGCAGTACTGGCAATCGATCTGGAACTTGCCCGCGTGGTGCTTGTGGCTGAACGGAATCGGCTGCACGAGGCCGGGCGTGTTCGGATCGAGCGCGGCCTCGTGGGAGAGGCACGCGTCGCGGCTCGGCCACGGCGTGTCGAACTCCTGCGGGATCTCGATCTCGAGCGCGGGGTCGGCTTCCTTGAGCGCGCGCAGCTCGTGCGCCTCGCAGACGCTGCGCGCGACCCGCGTCTCCGCGCCGGCCGCAGCCGCGACGAGCAGCGGCGCGGCGATCGCGAGCGCGGCGATCGCGACGGCGGCTTTCGGGAGCGGGGCCAGCGGACGGTTGTTGGTCATGCGCGGACTGCCGTCCCCTTCGAGCTCTCGATTCCCGCCTTGGCCCGCCGCGGATTGTGCGATTCGCTTGCGCGCCGCGGCGTCCGCGCTCCGGAATCTCCGGGATCCGTGCGGAATGCGCATGCCGAGACTGCAGGACAGCCGGGAAACGCCCGGAGATCGCACCGAGACGAGCCGTCGACGGCCGGTGGGATACTACGGAAGATGGGGCTAGTCAAGGCAAAGCGCCGCGCTTTCGAGCGCTTCGCGGGCTCCCGCGCCGCTCCTGCGCGCAGATCGGCGCGCGCTGCGCGGCAGCTCGCGGCCCGCCGTAGATTTCGCAAACGAATTCAATATCTTCGGTGCTGTAACGGAGCCGGAGGCGGCCATGCCCATCAGCTCGGAGCTGCTCGAGATCCTCGTCTGCCCGGAAACGCGACAGCCCGTCGCGCTCGCTTCTGATGCGATCCTCGCGAAGCTCAATCGCGAGATCGCCGAGCAGCGATTGCGCAACCGCGGCGGCGAGCGCGTGAGCTCACCGATCGTCGAAGCGCTCGTGCGCGAAGACGGCAAGATCGTCTACCCGATCGACGACGGCATTCCCGTGATGCTGATCGAGGAATCGATCGAGCTCGGCTGACGCGCGGCTAGCGCTGGAAGCGGTAGCCGCGCCCGCGCACCGACACGATGTGCTTCGGGCGCGCCGGGTTCGGCTCGAGATAGCGCCGCAGCCGCACGATGAAGCTGTCGACGACCCGCGTCTGTGTATCCGGACGCAAGCCCCAGACTTCCTGCAGCAGCTCGCCGCGGCTCACGGTCTCGCCCTCGCGCTCGAGCAGCGCCCGCAGCAGCGCCATCTCGCGCACCGTGAGCTCGACGCGACCCCGCGGCGTCTCGAGCTCGAAGCGTTCGAAGTGGACGACCGCGTCTCCGATCTGTGTCGAGCGTTGCGGGTCCGCCGCCGCTTCGACACCGTCCCAGCGGCGCCGGCGCAGCAGGCCGCGCACGCGCGCGAGCAGCTCGTCGAGATGGAACGGCTTGGTGAGGGAGTCGTCGGCGCCGTCCTCGATGCCGCGGATCAGATCCTGCGCGGCGTCCTTGGCCGTCAGGATCAGGATCGGAACGAAGTTGCCCGAGGCGCGGATGCGCCTGGCGAGCTCGAAGCCGCTCATGCCGGGCAGCATCAGGTCGAGGATCACGGCGCCGAACGGCGCGCGCGCCGCGTTGAGCGCGCGCTCGCCCGCCGGGCCATCCGCGGCGATCTCGACCTCGTAGCCCTCGGCTTCGAGGTTGAAGCGCAGCCCCTCGGCGATGTGCGACTCGTCCTCGACGATCAGGATCCGCGCCGCCGGCGCCGCGCGCTCGCTTCGCATCTCGATCCGCTCCCCGACTCGCGCTGTGCGCTACACCGTTCGGTTGGCAACGCGCAGCGTCACGAGAAAGCGACTGCCCGCGCCGCTGCCCTCGCTGCGCGCCTCCACGCGGCCGCCCTGCCGGCGCACGAGATTCCGCACGATGAACAGGCCGAGCCCGAGACCCGCCGCGGCGCGCTGCACGTCGCGCCCCGCGCGGTAGAAGCGCTGGAAGATCTTCCGCAGCTCACCAGCGGGGATGCCGATGCCTCGATCGGAGATCTCGATCGCGACACGGCCGTCCCTCGCGGGCGAGACGCGGATTCCCACCTTGATCGGCTCGTCGGAGTACTTCACCGCGTTGTCGAGCAGGTTGCGGAACACCACCGCGAGCTCTTCGCGGTCTCCGCGCACGAGCGGATCGCGCGCGCATTCGAGCAGCACCGCATCGCGCGGCAGCGCGTGGCGCGCGCGGATCTCGTCGATGCAGCGCTCGAGCGTCTCGCGAAGCGCGACGCTCCCCTGCGCGGAGCGGCGGCCGGGCTCCTCGGCGCGCGCCGCGGTCAACACCTGGTTCACGGTCCGGTCGAGCCGCTCGAGGTCCTCGCCCATGCGGCCGAGGAACTCGCGGCGGCGCTCGAGATCCGGGTCGTGTCGCACGAGCGTCTCGACCGAGAGCCGCATCGACGCAATCGGCGTCTTCATCTCGTGGGTGACGGCATCGAGGAACGCGTGCTGCCGCTGGTTGAGCCTCATCTCACTCACGAGCCAAGCGCACAGCCAGACGGTCCCGACGATGATCAGCAGGAAGAACGCGGTGCCCAACGCGAGCAGCACCCAGCCCACCGGCTCGAGCGCGGAGCGCTCGATCGCGCGCACGTCGCCGATCGCGAGCACCCAGTAGAGCACCGCGAGCACGAGCGCGAGGATCGCCGACACGATGCCGAGCGCGAGCGGGAAGCCGACGGAGCGGCGCGCCATGCAGACCCCTTCCGCGACACGCGGTGGTAGCATGGTACCGCTCCCAGGGAGGCCCGGTGCGAGCCGCGCCCTTCGCCGCCGCGCAGACCGCCGCAATGCTCGCGCTGCTCGGCGCGCTGCTCGCGCAGCCCGTCGCGCGCGCAGCCACGGGCCTGCCCGAGCCGGGCGCCTGCCCGACGACCGCCGGGCGCGCCGATGCGGCCGCGCTGCTCGACGCGACGGCCGCGCTCGTGCACGAGGGCGGCGCGCTCGAGTATCGCGATCTGCCCCGCGTGAGCGCGCTGCTGCCCGCCGAAGTCTGGGGCCAGCGGCGCATCTTCTTCTCCGCGGGCATGCGCATGGAGATCGGCGCGTGCCACCGCCGCTATCCGGCTCCGCGCTCCTTCGAAGAAGCGAGCGCGCGCTTCGCGGGCGCGGCGCGGCTCGATGCGGCCGGCAACCTGCTCGACTATCGCGCGGGGCTTCCGTTTCCGCCCGAGGCGATCGCGCGCGACGATCCCGCCGCCGCCGCAAAGTGGGCGTGGAATCTCGAGTACCGCCACCGCGGCGCG
>DASPGF010000127.1:0-8757 GCA_035620755.1 Myxococcota bacterium | reverse complement strand
CCCGGCGCATCGCCGGCTCGTGTCTATGCGCGATCGCGCTGCTCCCGGTCGCCTGTCGCGAGAGCGCTCTCTCGGCGCTGGACGAGATCCGCGCGTTTCGGGCGCGCCATCGCCTCGCGGCGTCGATCGACGCGCTGCGCGAGCGCATGGACGCGGATCCGAGCGATCCCGAGCTGAACTTCCTGTTCGGCAGCGCGCTGATGGAGGCCGGCGACGTCTCGCTCGCGATCTGGCCGCTCCACCGCGCGCTCGAGTCTCGCGATCATGTGGTCGCGGCGGGCAAGCTGCTCGCGCGCGCGCTGCTGCGTTCCGGTCCGCCGCACGCTGCGCTCGACGCTCTCGATCGGGTGCTCGCATTCGAGCCCGACGACGTCGAGGCGCTCGCGCTGCGCGCACAGGCGAACCTCGAAACGGAGCGCCGCGCCGACGCGCTGCGGGATGTCGACCGCGCCCTGGAGCTCGATCCCGATCACCCCGCGATCGTCGTGCCGCGCGTGCTGGCGCTGCTCGAGTTCGGGCGCGTCGACGAAGCCGAGGCCGCGCTCGCCGCGCTCGACCACGCACCGCGCACCGATGCGCAGCGGCGCACCGACGCGCAGCGGCGCACCGAGCAGCTGCGCGCGAGGTTGTGCGTGGCCAACGCGGCCCTCGTGTTCGAAGCCGGCGACCCCAGCAGCGCGGAGGTCCTCTACCGGGACTGCGCCGATGCCTATTCCTCCGAGCCGCTCGCGGTGCTCGCAGCCGTCGACTTCTACGCCGCGGTCGGCCGCGCCGAGCACGGCCTCGAGCTGCTGCGGCGCGCGTTTCGCGACACGCGCTCGAAGGCGCTCGGCTGGGCGCTCACGCAGCGCGCGCGACGGCGCGCCGACGACCGCGCGCGCGAGGGCTCGCGCGCGTCGCTCGCGCGGACGGACCCAATCCGCGCACTTCGGGTACACTCGCGCAGCCCGGGGCTTCGGAGCGGTTCGCCGTGGCGCGCGCGCCGCGCATTCGAAGGCCTCGCGTGCGTCGGATCGGCCGGGCCCCGCGCGAGCGGGGCGCCCACGGCAGGGGGGTAGGATTCGTGGCCAAGCAGCCGCTCGCTCGCCGCGCAGCGCCCGCGCACGCCGCGCCGCGTCCGACGCAGCTCGCGCTCGTTGCGCCCGCGCGCGCGCTGCTCGCGGGTGCGCTGTTCGCCGGCGCGATGTTCGGGTGCGGCGACGATCGCCCTCCCGAGCAGCCCGCTTCGCTCGCGGAGTGGAAGGAGCTGCGCGCCTATCACGACGAGAACGTCTGGCAGAACGAGCGGCTCGCGCAGGAGTACGAGCTCGCGTTCGTCGCGATCTGGGACGCGCTGCTCGCCACGCGCGGCGACGACGAGCAGGAGCGAGCGATCTTCTCCGCGATCCGCTTCGACGAGCTGCGGATCGCGGCGCCGAAGCGCGTCGATGCGTACGATCACGGTGTGGAGAGCTTCGCGCTCGAGCCGCCCGGCGAGCTGCTCACGCACGCGCAGTGGGAGGCCTTCGTCGCGGATCTCGCCAAGCGCGGCTACCAGCTCATCCAGTACGAGTTCCACCACTCGCGCTTCGTGCCCGCCACCGAGGACGGGCCCGCGCGCTCCCTCGTCAAGATCGTATTCCATCTGATCGACGAGCCTGCGAACCGCCGCATCATCCTCGACGGCGACGTCGGCGTGGAGTGGTCGGCGAGCCGCGACGAGGCGGGCAATCCGATCGCCGCGAAGCTCGATGCCACGGGTCTGCGCATGCTCACCCGGACCGGCGCGCCGGGCTTCGAGCGGATCTTCAGCTTCGCGCTCAAGCAGGGGGGAAACCTCTCCGCGTTGCACCCGCTGCTCGTCTACGACCTCGACAAGGACGACTACGCCGACGTGGTGATGATCGGCGGCAATCGCGTGCTCTGGAACCTCGGCCGCGACGGGTTTCGCGACGCGCCGCTGGTCGGCAGCGACTATCTGCTCACCGAGACCGGCGTGATCGGCGACGTGAACGGGGACGCGAGCCCGGATCTGATCTCGACGCGCGCGCGCGGAGACATGGTGGTCTACCTGGGCGATGGGCAGGGGCGCTTCCCGGGCGAGCCGATCGCGACGCCCGAGTTCGACCGCCCGCTGCGCGCGCCGTCGGTGCTGACGCTCGGCGACATCGATGCGGACGGCGACCTCGACCTCTGGCTCGGGCAGTACAAGCGCGCCTACGACGAAGGCCAGATGCCGACACCCTATTACGACGCCAACGACGGCTATCCCGCCTACCTGCTGCGCAACGACGGAACCGGCCACTTCAGCGATGTGACCGAGGCCGCGGGGCTCACCGAGAAACGGCTGCGGCGCAGCTACGCGGGGAGCTTCTTCGATCTCGATGGCGACGCCGATCTCGATCTGCTCGTGGTGAGCGATTTCTCGGGCGTCGACCTCTACCACAACGACGGATCGGGTCACTTCGCCGACGCGAACGACACGCTCGGCGATGCCGATCGCCACCTGTTCGGGATGTCGTCCTCGTACGGCGATTACGATCTGGATGGCCGCCTCGACGTGTTCGTCGCCGGCATGGCCTCGACGACCGCGCGACGCCTCGAGGCGCTCGGGCTCGGCCGCGAGGATCGGCCCGACATGCAGGCGATGCGCATGCGCATGGCGTGGGGCAATCGCATGTACCTCGCCGGCGACTCCGGCTGGCGCGAGCCCGAGTTCAGCGCGCAGGTCGCGCGCACGGGCTGGACCTGGGGCACCACCGCGTTCGACTTCGACAACGACGGCGACCCCGACATCTTCGCGGCGAACGGGCACGAGAGCGGCGAGAGCACCAAGGACTACTGCACGAACTTCTGGACGCACGACATCTTCGACGGCAAGTCCGAGCCCGATCCCGCGCTCAAGAGCCTGTTCGGCGAGATGATCGAGGGCTTCGCGAAGGGCAAGGAGTCCTGGGACGGCTACCAGAAGAACAACCTGCTGATGAATCGCAGCGGCGAGGGCTTCGTGAACATCGCGTTCCTGCTCGGTGTCGCGGACGAGTTCGACAGCCGCGCGGCGGTGAGCGCAGATCTCGATCTCGACGGGCGCGTCGACCTGCTCGTGATCGAGGATCGCGGCACGCGCGGCCAGAAGCTTCACGTCTACCGCAACGTGCTCGAGACGGGGAACCACTGGATCGGCGTGCAGCTGCAGGAGGAGGGCGGCGGGCTGTCGCCGATCGGCGCCTCGGTCACGGTGCGCACCGCCGATCGACGTCACGTCGGACGCGTGGTGACGGGCGAGACGCTGATGGGCCAGCACCCGACGACGCTGCACTTCGGCCTCGGGGCCGAGGAGCGGGTCGAGGCGATCGAGGTCGAGTGGGTCGGCGGCGCGAAGCGCGTGCTCGAAGATCCCGAGATCGATCGCTACCACGCGGTTCGCGGCCGCGACGCGGAGCCGCAGCTCGCTCGCGCGCCCGAGCGCGAGGCTTGGCAGCGCGACGGGCGAACGCCTATTCTGTCGCGCGGCTACGACCCGGAGATGCGCGGCGCCGCCCGATGACCGAAGCTCCTCGCTACCCCGATCGCGAACGTTTCGCATGCCTCATCGAGGGAGCGCAGCGCCGCGCGCCGGCGCGGCCGATGACACTGTTTTCTTGCGATCGCCGGGCGAAACCAGTATAAGCCTCCGGTCCGGCCTCGGCCCCGCACGGGCGCCGCAGCCATCACGGCGCGCTCGCAACTCGATCCCAGGAGGTATCCCATGGCAGCCAAATACGACGCGATCGTCATTGGGGCCGGTCACAACGGGCTGATCTGTGCCGCCTACCTCGCGAAGGCGGGCCGCAAGGTGCTCGTCGTCGAGCGCCGCAGCAGCATCGGCGGTGCGACCGCGACCGAGGAGGTGTTCCCGGGCTACCACGTCTCCACTGCTTCCTACGTGATGAGCATGATGCAGAAGAAGGTGATCGCGGAGCTCGAGCTTCCGAAGTACGGCTGGAAGATGATTCCGATGGATTGCCTGTTCACGCCGTTCGAGGACGGCCGCTCGCTCTCGATGTTCGGCGATCACCGCAAGACGCAGGTCGAGATCGCCAAGTTCTCGAAGAAGGATGCCGAGATGTATCCCGTCTTCGAGGCGTTCCTCGAGGATGCGGCGCGCTTCGTGCGCAAGATGCTGTTCCTCACGCCGCCCAACCCGACCTCGCGCAAGCTGCGCGACCTCAAGTCGATGCTCCAGCACGCGAACGAGATCCGGAAGCTCGGCACCAAGCTGTTCCGGATCGCCGACCTGATGACGATGAGCGTCTCCGACTTCCTCGACATGTACTTCGAGTCGGATCAGATCAAGGCGGTGAAGGCCTACTACGGCTCGATCGGCACCTTCCTCGGGCCGCGCTCGCCCGGAACCGCCTACGTGCTGCTGCACCACCTGATGGGGGATCTCGGCGGCGCGGGCGGCTGGGGGTTCATGAAGGGCGGCATGGGCGCGGTGCCCAAGGCGATCGCGGGCTGTGCGACCGCGCACGGCTGCGAGATTCGCACCAGCGCGGAGGTCGCGCAGATCCTCACCGAGAGCGGACGCGTCAAGGGCATCGCGCTGCAGTCGGGCGAGGAGCTGTTCGCCGACACCGTCGTGACGGGAGCCGACGCCAAGACCACCTTCCTCAAGCTGGTCGACACCAAGGCGCTCCCGGCGGATTTCGTCGAGGAAGTCCGCAACATGAAGACCTTCAGCAGCGCGTTCAAGATCAATCTCGCGGTGGATCGGCCGCCGAGCTACAAGGCGTTCCGGCCCGGCGCGACCGACGTCGACTACCCGAGCTACGTGCACATCGGGCCGACGATGGATTACCTCGAGAAGGCCTACGACGACGCCAAGTACGGGCGCCCGTCCTCGCGGCCGTTCTTCACGCCGTGCGTACCGACGGTCGTCGACCCGGATCTCGCGCCTCCGGGAAAGCACATCGTCAACGTGTTCGGCGGCCACGCGCCGTACGAGCTGCGCGACACCAGCTGGGACAACGAGCGCGAGAAGTTCGCGGACCGCGTGCTCGAGGTGTTCGACGAGTTCGCGCCGGGCCTCTCGGATTCGGTGATCGACCGACAGATCCTGATGCCGCCCGACCTCGAGCGGATCTTCGGCCTGCCGCAGGGTCACATCTTCCACGGCGAGCTCACGCTCGACCAGCTCGCGTTCATGCGCCCGGTCCCCGGCTACGCCGACTACCGCTCGCCGATCCGCAATCTCTGGCAGTGCGGCTCGAGCACGCACCCGGGCGGCGGCGTGATGGGGATGGGCGGCCACAACGCGGCGCGCGAGATCCTCAAGGGCTGGTGAGCGAAGGAGACGCGAGATGAAGCTCACGCCCCTCTACCAGAAGCACATCGACCTCGGCGCGACGATGTACACCACCGCGATGGGCTACGCGATGCCGGCCTACTACACGAGCGTCGCCGAAGAGGCGCGGAACGTGCGCGCACGAGTCGGCATGAACGACGTCTCGCTGATGGGCCGCCTCGACCTCAAGGGCAAGGATGCGGTGGCGCTCACGCAGTACCTGATCGTCAACAACGCCGAGCGCCTCGCGGACAACCAGGCGCTCTACTCGGTGATGTGCGACGACGAAGGGCGGATCATCGACGACGTGGTCGTGATGCGATTCGGCGCCGAGCACCTGCGGATCATCACCTCCTCGATGTTCCGCGCGCGAACGCTCAAGTACCTGCAGCAGCAGATCGAAGCGAGGCGCGCGAACGTCTACGCGACCGACGTGAGCTCCTACTACGCGATGATCAGCGTCCAGGGCCCGCGCTCGCGCGAGATGCTGAGCGGCATCACCGACGTCGATCTCTCCAAGCTGAAGTTCTTCCGCATGGCGTTCGGCAACTTCGGCAAGATCCCGTGCATGATCGCCCGCCTCGGCTTCTCGGGCGAGCTCGGCTACGAGTGCTACGTGAACGCGGAAGACGCGCACGCGACCTGGGACCTGTTCATGAGCGCCGGCAAGCCGCTCGGCGTGATGCCGTACGGCATGGACACGCTCGATGCGCTGCGCTGGGAGAAGGGGTTCATCTTCTACGGCTTCGATGCGAAGGACGAGCACAACCCGTACGAATGCCGGGTCTCGGACTTCATCCGCTACGACTGCGGCGATTTCCGCGGGCGCGAGGCGTTGCTCGACATCAAGCAGCGCGGCCCCGCGAAGAAGCTGATGGGCCTCGAGGTCGGCGGCGCGAAGCTCGCTCCCGAGAAGCAGCCGCTGCGCATCGGATCCGAGAGCGTCGGCCACGTGGTGGCCGGCTTCCACTCCGCGAATCTCGACCGGAACCTCGCCTACGCGTACGTCGACGCGCCGCACTTCAAGGACGGCACTCAGGTTTCCCTCGAGATCGACGGAATCGAAACGTCCGCGACGGTGGTCGAGATGCCGTTCCTCGATCCGTCGGGAGCCCGCATGAGGGCGTAGGCGGGTCGTTCCGGCTACCTCTCCTCGCGCCGAAACCATGGAGAACCATCGATGCGCCTAGATCGTTCGCGCCGTGTCACGCTGTTCTGCGCGCTGCTCGCGGCGTCGTCGATTGCAGCGGGCGCCCACGCGCAGGCCCGCCCATCGCGACTGACCACGCCCGGCGGCATCGCCGAGGCGCGGCTGATGAAGCAGAAGGCGTCGGAGCTCGGGCTCAGCGAAGAGGTGATCGCCAAGATCGACGCTTCGATCGAATCCGACACCGCCGAGGAGAAGAAGCTCCGCGAGCTCAGCGCGGCCGCGCTCGACGACCTGAACAAGGTGCTCGCGCAGAAGATGCCGAGCGAGAAGGAGCTGATGGCCGCGTCGAACAAGGTGGGGGAGATCGCGTCGAAGTCGCGCGAGCTGAAGATGAAGTCGGTGATTCGCGTGCGCTCGCTGCTCACCCCGGAGCAGCTCGACAAGTTCATCGAGCTCCGCGCGCAGGCCACCCAGCGCCGCTAGAACACGCGCGCGGGGCCGCCCGCGGGGCATCACGCGCGCGACGGCGGCCTCCAGCTCAAGTTGCCCGGCCGATCTGGCCGAGGTACCCTGCGAGCGCGAAATCGCGGCCGTGCCGCGATGCCGGAGGCCGGGCATGCCTGCCCGAATCGACCGAATCGACCGGATGATGAGAAGGAACCGCCGCCCACGTACGCGCTCCGCTACGGCCGAGGCGGAAGACATGCAGCACCAGCGCGGGCTTGGCTGACGACCTCGCCGCCCGATTCTCGACTTCGCATCTGACTTGCATCTGACGGTGTGTCCGGGCGCGTGCGCCGCCACGCGCGCGCAGCACCCGACCACCGCAAACCCTTTTCGAGGCGCGCCGCACGCGGCGCGCAGCTCCCTCCGTCAAGTTGCCGGCGGGAAAGAGGAAACCATGACAGGCACAGCACCAACGCTACACAGCGAGCGCGCGCGGTCGCTCTGGAGGAAAGACCGCGACCACTTCATCCACCCCTTCACACACTTCCCGAGCTTCGTGAGGGAGGGCGCGCTCGTAATCGCCGAGGGGCGCGGCGCCTACGTGTACGACGCCGACGGCAAGCGCTACCTCGACGGCATCGCGGGCATGTGGTGCGTGAACATCGGCCACGGCAACGCCGAGCTCGCCGAGGCGATGGCCGAGCAGGCCAAGCGCCTCGCGTACTTCAACACCTTCGTCGACACCACGAACCCGCCCGCCGCGGAGCTCGCCGCAAAGCTCGCCGAGCTCGCGCCCGCGCACCTCAACCGCGTGTTCTTCGACACGGGCGGTTCCGCGGCGAACGACACGACGGTGCGAACCATCCACTACTACTTCAACCGTCTCGGCAAGCCCAAGAAGAAGAAGCTGATCTCGCGCAAGGACGCCTACCACGGCAGCTCGTACGTCGCGATGGCGCTCACGGGAAAGGAGGAGGACCACGAGGGCTTCGATCTTCCGCAGGGTCTCGTGGAGTACGTGTCGTGCCCGAATCCGTACCGGCGCGCGCCCGGCGTCTCGATCGACCAGTTCTGCGATCAGCTCGTCGCCGAGCTCGAGGCGAAGATCCTCGAGCTCGGGCCGGAGAACGTCGCGGCATTCTTCGCGGAGCCGATCCTCGGCTCCGGGGGCGTGATCGTTCCGCCGCCCGGCTATCACCGGCGCACCCAGGAGGTGTGTCGGCGCTACGAGGTGCTCTACGTCTCGGACGAGGTCGTGACGGGCTTCGGCCGCCTCGGGCGCATGTTCGCCTCCGAGCCGCTGTTCGGTCTCGCTCCGGACGTGATCACCTGCGCGAAGGGGCTCACGTCGGGCTACATCCCGCTCGGCGCGTCGATCTTCAGCGACGCGATCTACGAGGTGATCCGCCGGCCCCCCACGCAGCTCGACTCCTTCAGCCACGGCTTCACCTACTCCGGACACCCCGTGTCCTGCGCGGTCGCGCTCAAGAACATCGAGATCATCGAGCGCGATCGCATCTGCGAGCACGTGCAGGAGGTCGGGCCGTACTTCGAGAAGCGACTCGCGCGCCTCGACTCGCTGCCTCTCGTCGGGGACGTGCGCGGCAGCCACTTCATGCTCTGCGTCGAGAACGTCGCCAACAAGCAGACGCGCGGGCTGCTTCCCGACGAGGTGGAGATCGGCAAGCGCATCGCGAACCAGTGCGAGAGGCGCGGGCTGATCGTGCGCCCGATCGGCCACCTCAACGTGATCTCGCCGCCGCTCACGCTGACGTGCGACGAGATCGACGAGCTCGTCGAGATCCTGCGCGCGAGCATCGAGGCCACCGCGGACGAGCTGGTCCGCGAGGGCATC
>DASPGF010000126.1:0-4217 GCA_035620755.1 Myxococcota bacterium | reverse complement strand
CGTATTCGCTGCGCTCCGGCCGCGCGCTGCGGCGCCGTTCACGGCAATCCGCGCTACACCAGACGGCGTCTCATCCGCTCAGCCCACGCCGAGGCGCGCGAGGCCCGCGCGGATCACGTCGGCGATCAACGCGTCGAGTGGGCGGCCCTCGAGCTCGGCGAGCACGCCGAACGTGCCGTGCGGCGCGAACGTCGGCAGCGGATTCATCTCCAAGAAGCGCGGCCTGCCTGCGGTGTCGAGCCGGAAATCCGCGCGCGCGAAATCGAGGCACTCGAGCTGCTCGTAGGCGCACAGCGCGAGCTTGCCGAGCTCGGCCTCGAGCGCCGCATCGAGATGGCCCGGCAGGTGGGTCTCGAGCGGCGGACCGCCCGCCTCGGCGATGGCGTGCGCGCCGATTCCCGTCGCAGCATCGAGCGCCCGCTGCAGCACCGGAAGCGCGCGCGGCGGGTCGTTGCCGACGATCGTCACCGTGTACTCCGCGCCGGGCAGGAACTCCTCGATCAGCGCGGGCTGCCGGTAGTCGCGCGTGATGCGCTGCACCTCGCGCTCGAGCGAGGCAAAATCGAGCACCTTCGAGCTGGCGCGGATCCCCTTCGCGGTGCCCTCCCAACGCGGCTTGGCGAACAGCGGAAACGGCCCCGGCAGCGTTCCCGCCTTGAGATCCGCGACCGATGCGACCACGCGCTGCGCGGGCACGCTCACGCCCGCGCGCGCGACCACGCTCGCCGCCCAGTATTTGTCGAGCGTCAGCGAGAGCGTGAGCGCGTCGGATCCGAGTGTCGGGATCCGAGCCATCTCGAGCAGCACCGGCGCCCAGGCCTCGCGATTCCGCCCGCCGCGCGCCTCCGCGATGTTGAACGCGGCGTCGAGCGCGGGCAGCTTCCCGCTGCCGAGCTGCGCGAGCAGGTCTTCGGGACCGCCGATGCGCAGCGGGCGGTGTCCAAGCCGGCGGATCGCCGCCTCGAGTGCCTGGATCGTCTCCTCGGGCTCGTACTCGGCGTCGATGTCGGGCGGATCGCCGGGCTGCCGCGGATAGCTGCCGAGCAGCTCGAAGACGAGTCCGATCGCGAGTCGCGTCATGGCGGCGACAGGATAACGCGCCCCGCGGGCCGCTATGTTCCGCGCGGGATGGCTTCGAGCGCCGCGTGCGGCCGGGGGCGAGTGGATTGCAGTCGATCGGCGCGACAGCGCGTGCGTGGCTCGCCGTCGGGCTGTGGATCGCGCTGATCCAGATCGCCGCGAGCGGACCGTTCTCGGCGAGCGAGACCTCGCGCCTGCTCGGCCCGCTGCTGCGCTGGCTGTTTCCCGCCGCGGAAGCGCAAACCATCGCGAGCGTCCACTTCGCGATTCGCAAGGCCGCGCATCTGATCGAGTACGCGATCCTCGCGTTGATCGCGCTACGCGCGCTGCGCCGCAGCTTCGATCACTCGTTCGCGTCGCACGCGACCGCGTGCCTGGTTCTGGTGCTCGCGGTCGCGGTCGTCGACGAATCGCGCCAAGCCCGCTCCGCGCTGCGCACGGGTGCGCGCTCCGACGTCGCGCTCGACGTCGCGGGAGCCGCTACGGCGCTCGCGATCGCGTATGGCGCGCGCCGACTCCGGGGCGCGCGAGCGTAACTCCGCGCCGCTTTCGAGCTGCACCGCCTGCCGCCGACCGCGATCGGAGAGCCGCGGATCGGCGTGCCAGCTGCGGGCCGCCCGCGGCGTTCCAGCGCGATTCCGCGTGGCGGATCGGCGCGAACGCGCCCTCGCCTGCGTGTGACCTGCGGCCCTCGATCCGACCCGCCGCGAGCGGGTCGCACCGCAGTCGCGCGCATCCACGCGGAGCCCGGCGCACCGAGCGGAGCCGCGCTGAATTCGAGCGATTCTTCAAGAAATGTCCCCAATCTCGCTGATAGATCGGAGATAATCGGCGCCTCGCCGAGTGGGCGATTGCCGCGCGTTCGCAGGGGCACAGCGGCCGCGCGGAGCCGCTCATTTCCGAACGGAGCGACCCGTCTTGAATCGAAAGCTCTTCAACCACCTGTTCGTCGAGCTCTCGGCCTCGGTCGGAGAGCGCGTCCCGCGCTACGCGCTGTGGCTCGAGCTCCACGACCGCGGCTGGAACCCCGAGGCGCTGCAACCGGCCGACGCGGTCGCGTTCTGCGATGGCCCGCTCGACGGCTTCCTCGCCGCGCGCGGCCTGCGCATCAGCGCGCGTGCGCGCACGCGGCTGCGCAAGGAGCTCGCGCGGTTCGATCCGCGACATCCGCTTCCGCACGAGGTGTTCGAGCGACTGAGCCGCTGCTGATCGGCCGCCGCTCTCCACCGCAATCACGGCAGCGGCTCGCCGCGTCACGCCTCGCGCGAGAGCCCGAGCTGCACGCGAATCGCGGCGCTGAGCGCGGCAAACGCGCAGGCTCGATGCGAAATGCGATTCTTCTCCGATTCGGGCAGCTCCGCCATCGCGCGGCCGATGCCGTCGACGAGGAAGATCGGGTCGTAGCCGAAGCCCGATCGGCCGCGCGGCGCATCGAGGATCCGGCCCGTGCACTCGCCGCGCGCGGTCACGATGTCGCCGTCGGGCGTCGCGAGCGCGGCGATGCAGACGAAGCGCGCGCGCCGCTGCTCGCCGCCGACGTGCTCGAGCGCAGCCAGCAGCGCCTCGACGCGGCTCGCGTCGTCGAGCCCCGGGCCGCCGAAGCGCGCCGAATGCGGTCCGGGGGCGCCGCCGAG
Organism: Myxococcota bacterium; assembly: GCA_035620755.1. Classification (GTDB taxonomy): domain Bacteria; phylum Myxococcota_A; class UBA9160; order UBA9160; family SMWR01; genus JACZVU01. The sequence goes on along the minus strand of DASPGF010000126.1, from coordinate 1,503 downwards.
CCCCACCACTTCCAGCCCCGAATCGTCGGCGAGCGCAACTCGACCCGCGAACTGTGCCGCGACCCTGGCCTTCGCGATCGCGTTGTCCTCGTAGCTCGCGCCCTCCTCGGGAAAGATCACGCCCGGAAAATCGGAGAGCGGGCGAATCGCGATCGGCAGCTCGCGCAGGATCTCGCGAATCTCGGCGAGCTTGCCCGGATTCGTGCTCGCGAACAGCGCCTCCGCGGGGCCATGGGAGCGCGACGCGGTCATCGCTTCGTCGCAGCCGCGTCGATCGCGCGCCGCTGCAGCTCTGCGAGCGCCGCAACGCCGCGCAGGCCCAGCCTCGTGAGCTCGCCGAGCTCGTCGACCGAGAAGGTGCTCTCTTCGCCCGTGCCCTGGACTTCGACGAAGCGCCCGGATCCGGTCGCGACGATGTTCATGTCGACCCGCGCGCGCGCGTCCTCCTCGTAGCTAAGGTCGAGCAGCGCCGTCTCGCCGCTCAGGCCCACCGAGACCGCCGCGACCGAGTCGCTCAGCGGATTGCGCGCGAGCTCGCCGCGCGCGAGCAGCCGATCGACCGCGACCGCGAGCGCCACGTAGGCGCCGGTGATCGACGCGCAGCGCGTGCCGCCATCCGCCTGCAGCACGTCGCAGTCGATCCAGAGCGTGCGCTCGCCGAGCGCATCGAGATCGGCGACGGCCCGCAGGCTGCGTCCGATCAGGCGCTGGATCTCGACCGTGCGGCCCGAGGGTCGGCCGCGCGTCACTTCGCGCTCGACGCGCCGATCGGTCGAGCCCGGCAGCAGCGAATACTCTGCGGTGAGCCAGCCGCGCCCGGTCCCGTGCAGAAAGCGCGGCACGCTCTCCTCGTGGCTGACCGTGCACAGCACCACGGTGCGCCCGAACTCGCAGCAGACCGACGCGAGCGGATTGTCGGTGAAATCGGGGAGCAGTCGCACGCGACGCAGCTCGTGCGGCGATCGGCCATCGCTTCGCAACGCCCCGCTCACATCGGCACCTTCTGGCACTCCTGCGTTCCCGTCTGACCTTCGCGCGGCGATTGCCCGCCGTTCGCGAACGACGCCGCGGCGCTTCAGCGGCTCCCGACGCCGCGCCGCGCATCGTAGCGCCGGCCGAAATCGAGCGCGGCGCGAGCCAGCGCCTCGACGATGCGCTGCTGCTGCTCGCGCTCGCGCAGCTGCTGCTCCTCGTGGCGGTTGGTGAGGAAGCCGATCTCGACCAGTGCGGCGGGCATCTGCACGCCTTCCAGCACGACGAACGGCGCCTGCTTCACGCCGCGTGCGACCTCGGCTTCGCCCGCGAGGTTGCGCTGCGCGAGGCGCGCGAACTCGTTCGACTCCTCCATGTGCTCGTTCGCGATCAGATCTCCGATGATCGCGACGAGTGGATCCCGGCTGCGGTCGAGCTCGATCGGTCCTCGCTGGAACGCCTGGTTCTCGCGCAGCGCGACCTGCCCCGCGTGCTCGTCGCTCGCCGCGAGCGCGAGGAAGAAGGTCTCGA
>DASPGF010000125.1:0-4637 GCA_035620755.1 Myxococcota bacterium | reverse complement strand
TCGAGGCGGAGCGCGCGATCGCCCGCCGCATCGCGCGCGGCGCGCTCGCTCGGCGGCACGAACTCCTGAGCGACGTAGCCCCCCGCGAGGATCTCGGCGAAGGTCTTGCGCGTGAGCTTCGCACCGCGATACGCGCCGCGGCTGCCGAAGCCCGACGCGGGCTTGAAGAACAGCCGCTTGCGCTCGCGCCACAGCCACTCGGAGCTCGCGGCCGAGACGAGCCAGGTGCGCGCGATTCCGCCGAGCAGCGCGGCGCGCGCCGCTTCGGCGAGCGGCCAGCCGCGCAGCAGATCCGCGTCGCTGAGCAGGGCGAGATTTCGCTTGTCGGCGTAGAGCGCGTGCGCGCGCGGGTGCGGCGTCAGCACGGCTGCGCGCGCGAGGTAGGCGCTGCGCAGCGCGGCGTGCTCGGGGCGCTCGAGGTAGAAATCGGTGAGCCGGTTGTAGCCGAGGTCGATCGGCGCGCCGTCGAGCCGCAGCGCTTCCGCACGCCACTCGAGCTGCGCGGCGTCCGTGATCACGGCGGGGATTCCGTGCAGCTCGAACATGCGCTGGAACAGCAGGAACTCCGGGTAGAGGTACTGCGCGGGCGGATCGTCGTCGACGATCGCGATGCGCGCGGGCCGCCCGCTGCGCGCGGCCGAGCGCGACGTTGAGCAGCGCGCCGCCCGCGTTGGTGTTGATCTCGATCAGCCGCGGCCCCTCGGCGCCGAGATGGAAGTCGTAGCCGATGAACACGCCGCGCGAGATCGCCCTGCAGCCACGCGTGCAGCGCCGGAAGATCCGCTCCAATGCAGAAGCACTCGCGATTCAAGCGCTCGACGGCATCGTCCGCGGGCGTCGCGCGAGCGCTCGGCAGCTCCATGCTCGTGCGGTTTCCTCCCGTTTCGACAGGGCGACCGCCCCGCGCTCGGGCTTGCGCGGCGGGGCGGCCGATCTCGAAGGTAATCGTCGCGCGAGCGGCCGGCGAGCGGCCTCGAACCCTTTCGAGAGCCCTGTATGGCGTGGATGCCGCCCGGCTATGCTCCCGCCGCCGATGCGCGGCGCGAATCGAATCGAGCAATTGCGCGGCGCTCGCGCTCTCGCGGAAGCAGCGAGCCGGGGTACCCGACGCCTCATCCGATGCGGGGAGATCGCGTAGCTTGCTGAGCGAACACCAGCTGCTGCTGTTCTGGACGCAGCTCGTCGTGCTGCTGCTCGCCGCGCGCAGCCTCGGCTCGTTGATGCGGCGACTCGGCCAACCGTCGGTCGTCGGCGAGCTCGCGGCGGGTCTGCTGCTCGGGCCCTCGGTGCTCGGGCACCTCGCGCCGGGCGCGTTCGCGTGGCTGTTTCCGGCCGATCCCGTCCAGAGCGGGCTGCTCGCGGCGGTCGCGTGGCTCGGCGTGCTCTTCCTGCTGATCGCGACGGGCTTCGAGACCGATCTCGATCTGGTGCGGCGCCTCGGCCGCGCGACTGCGCGGGTTACGATCGGAAGCCTCGCCGTGCCGGCGGTATTCGGCCTCGCGGTGGGGTTCGCGCTGCCCGGGATCTTCATCGGCGACGGCGCCACGCGCCTGGTCTTCGCGTTGCTGATGGCGACTGCGTTGAGCATCTCGGCGCTGCCCGTGATCGCAGCCGTGCTCACGCAGCTCGAGCTGATGCGGCGGAGCATCGCCCAGGTGATGCTCGCCGCCGCGATGACGAACGACGTCGTCGGCTGGGTGCTGCTCGGCATCGTCGCGGGCCTCGCGCAGTCGGGAAGCTTCCGAGTCGCGCCGCTGCTCGTCACGCTCGCAGGGCTCGTCGCGTTCATGGCGTTCTCGTTCACGCTCGGTCAGCGCGGCGTCGATTGGCTGCTGCGCCGCACGCGCGAGCGCGAGGCCGGGCCCGCGAGCTCGTTCGTCATCACGCTGCTGGTCGCGCTCGTCGCGGGCTGCGTCACCCAGGCGCTCGGGCTCGAGGCGATCCTCGGCGCGTTCGTTGCGGGCGTCGTGCTCGGGCGCTCGAAGTTCCAGGAGGACGAGACGTTCGTCGTGGTCGAGCGCATCACGATGAGCTTCCTCGCGCCGATCTTCTTCGCGTCCGCGGGTCTACGCGTCGATCTCGGCCTGCTCGCCGATCCCCAGGTCGCAGCTTGGGGAGGCGTCGTGCTGCTCGCCGCGAGCCTGTCGAAGTTCGCAGGCGCGTATCTCGGTGGCTGGAGCGCGGGGCTGCCGGTGCGCGAGAGGCTCGCGCTCGGCGCGGGGCTCAACGCGCGCGGCGCGGTCGAGATCGTGGTTGCCACGGTCGGCCTCTCGCTCGGCGTGCTCAACGGCAGCTCGTACTCGGTGATCGTGCTGATGGCGGTCGCGACCTCGATGGCTGCACCGCCGATCCTGCGCGCGACGCTGCGCGGCTGGGAGGGCTCGGACGAGGAGCGCGCGCGGCTCGCGCGCGAGAGCTGGCTCGAGAGCAACGTGCTCGTGCGCTCCCAGCGGGTGCTGCTGCCGAGCCACGGCGGGCCCAACTCCATCCTCGCCGCGCGCATCGTCGATCTCGCGTGGCCGAGCGAGGTCGAGGTCACGCTGCTCTCGGCGGGCGCGAACGTGCCGAGCGACGACCTCGCGAAGGTGCGCGCGGTGTTCACCGAGCGCCCCGTGGTGCACGAGCACGAGGCCGGCGCGGATCCGCTCGAGGCGATCCTCAAGCACGCGCGGCTCGGCTATGGCGCGATCGCCGTCGGTGCGACCGACGTGCGCGTGGCGGGTCGTCTCGTTTCTCCCGTCATCGACGATCTGCTCAGCGCGAGCCCGCTGCCGGTGCTGATGGTGCGCCGCGGCGAGCGCGACGATCCGACGCAAACGCCCAGCTACCGGCGCATCCTCGTGCCCGCGATCGGCACGGATCCCGGCCGCGCGGCGCAGGAGATTGCCTGCAACCTCGCGCTCGCGACGCATGCCGAGCTGCTCGTCGCGCACGTCGTGACGTCGCCACGGCTGCGCCGCCGGCGCAAGTACGCGTTCTGGAGTCCACAGCTGCCGGTCGAGGCGGGCGCGGAGCGCACGCTCGTCGCCGAGCAGGTGTTGGAAGACGCGAGCGCGCTCGCGACGCAGATCGGCGTCGTTGCCGAGCCCGTGATCCGATCCGGCGCATCCGCATCGCTCGAGATCTTGAAGCTCGCGCGCGAGCGCGAGGTCGATCTGCTCGTCGTTGCGGCGAATCTGCGCCAGCTGTCGGGCCGGCCGTTCCTGGGTCACGGCGTCGAGGATCTCCTCGAAGAGGCAACCGCGACGGTCGTGGTGGTGACGGCTCCCCCGGGCTGGGTGCGCTGAGCATCGCCGCGGCGCGCAGCGGCGTCGAGAGCGAAACCAAGGGCGGCAGCGCGACGCGAAGCCAACACGAGTGGCTATGCTCCGCCCGCGATGAACGATGATCGTGGTTCTGCCGTGCTCGGCGGCGCCAAGCGCTGGGAGCTCGCCGTGCTCGCAGCGCTCCCGCTGCTGCTGTATCTACCGACCCTCGAGTTCGGCTACGTGCTCGACGACAAGATCGCCGTCGAGGAGAACGCATTCGTCCAGCAGGGAATCCGCGGCATCGGCGCGATCTTCGGCTCCGAGAGCTTCGCGGGCTTCGTCGGCGAGCAGCCGAGCCGCCTCGTCGGCGCGCGCTATCGACCGCTCTCGCTCGCGACGTTCGCACTCGAGCACGAGCTCTACGGATTGAATGCTTCGCGGAGCCATCTGATCAACGTCGTGCTGTACGCGGTGACGACACTCGTCGTCTATCGATTCTTCCGCGCTCTCGTGAGCGGCCGCGCCTCGGATCGCGGCTTCGCGCGGCTCCCGTTCCTCGCGGCGCTGCTGTTTGCGCTCCATCCCCTGCACAGCGAGGTGGTCGCCAACATCAAGGGCCGCGACGAGATCCTCGCGCTGCTGCTCTCGCTCGCGAGTGTGCTCGCGCTGCTGCGCTTCGCGCGGCAGCGCTCGGCAGCCGCGCTCGCGTTGAGCGGGTCGAGCTTCCTGCTCGCGCTGCTCGCCAAGGAGAATGCGATCACCTTCCTCGCGGTTGCGCCGCTCACCCTCTTCGTGTTCACCGAGGCGAGGCCGCGCAGGCTCGGGGCTGCGATGCTGCCGCTGATCGCGGCGGGGCTGCTCTACCTGGCGCTGCGCTACCACGCGCTCGGCTTCGCGCTGCTCGGCGACGGCGCGGAGAGCGCGGACCTGATGAACAACCCGTTCCTCGAGGCTTCGACCGCGCAGCGCTACGGCACGATCTTCTACACCTGGGGCGTCTATCTCAAGCTGCTGCTGTTTCCGCACCCGCTCACGCACGACTACTACCCGTATCAGATCCCGCTCGTGGGAATTGCCGATGCGCGCGCAATCGCGCCGCTCGTCGCATTCCTCGCGATGCTCGCGGGCGGCGTCGCCTTGCTGCGCGGGCGGGGCATCGCCGCGTGGTCGCTGCTCTATTTCCTGGCGACGTTCTCGATCGTCTCGAACCTGTTCTTCTCGGTGGGCACGTTCATGAACGAGCGCTTTCTCTTCATGCCCTCCGTGGGGTTCTGCCTGCTGCTCGCGTGGATCCTTCTGAGCAAGCTGCCGGGGTGGCTCGGTGCGTGGCCGCGGCTCGCCCGGCGTGCTCCGCTCGCGATCGCCGCGCTGTTCGCGCTCGGCTTCGCG
>DASPGF010000124.1:0-2331 GCA_035620755.1 Myxococcota bacterium | reverse complement strand
GGTCCGCCGCGGTCAGCACGATCTCGCCCTTCGCGAGGTCGACGGCCGCGATCCCGAGCCGGCGCGCGTGCGCCTTCAGGCGGATCACCTCGAACAGGTTCTGCGCCTCGTCGGGCAGCGCTCCGTAGCGGTCGAGCAGCTCGTCGCGGATGCGGTCGATCTCCGCGTCGTCGCGGCAGCTCGCGAGCCGCTTGTAGAGCACGAGCCGCTGGCTGACCGCGCTCACGTACGACTCGGGCAGGCGCGCGGTCACGGGCAGGCGGATCTCCGGGTCGACCTCGGCCTCGTGCGGCTTGCCGCGCAGCTCGTCCATCGTCTCCTCGAGCATCTCGAGGTACGTCTCGTAGCCGACGGCCGCGAGGCAGCCGCTCTGCTCGGGTCCGAGCAGGTTCCCCGCGCCGCGGATCTCGAGGTCCATGTTCGCGAGCCGAAAGCCGCTGCCGAGCTCGCTCAAGTCGGAGATTGCCTCGAGGCGCCGCCGCGCATCCGTCGTGAGCGCGTCTTCGGACCCCGGAATCATCAGGTACGCGTAGGCGCGCTGCTTGCTGCGGCCGACGCGCCCGCGCAGCTGGTAGATCTGCGCGAGGCCGAGCGTGTCCGCGCGATTGATCAGGATCGTGTTCGCGCGCGGGTTGTCGAGGCCGCTCTCGATGATCGTGGTGCACAGCAGCACGTCGGCCTCGCCGTGCATGAAGCGCAGCATGCGGTCCTCGAGCTGGCGCTCCCTCATCTGGCCGTGAGCGACGATCACCTTGGCCTCGGGCACCACGCGCAGCAGCCGGCTGTGCATCGCGTCGATCGTCTGCACGCGGTTGTGGACGAAGAACACCTGTCCGCCGCGGCGCAGCTCGCGCAGGATCACCTCGCGGACCAGCGCATCCGAGAAGCGACACACCTGGGTGCGGATCGCGAGCCGGTCTGCGGGCGGCGTGTTGATCACCGAGAGATCGCGGATGCCCGAGAACGCCATCTGCAGCGTGCGCGGAATTGGCGTCGCGGTGAGCGTCAGCACGTGGACGGTCTTCTTGAGCTGCTTGATGCGTTCCTTGTGGCTCACTCCGAAGCGGTGCTCCTCGTCCACGACGAGCAGGCCGAGATCGCGGAAGCGCACGTTCTTCTGCAGCAGGCGGTGCGTGCCGATCGCGATGTCGATCGATCCGCTCGCGATGCGCTCGAGGATCGACTTCGCGTCCGCGGCGCTGCGGAAGCGCGACAGCGACGCGATCTCGATCGGATAGCCCGCGAAGCGCTGCCGGAAGGTCTCCTCGTGCTGCTGACACAGAACCGTGGTGGGAACGAGCACGGCGACCTGCTTGCCATCCATCGCGACGCGGAACGCTGCGCGCAGCGCCACCTCGGTCTTGCCGTAGCCGACGTCGCCGCACACGATGCGGTCCGCGGGCTTCGGGCGCTGCAGGTCCGCGAGCACGTCCTCGATCGCCGCAGCCTGGTCGGCCGTCTCCTCGAAGCCGAACGCGGCCTCGAACTCCTCGAGCTGACGGTCGCGGCCCGAGAACGCGTGCGCGGGCGCGAGCTCGCGCGCGGCGTGCAGCGAGAGCAGCTCGTGGGCCATCGCGCGCAGGCTCTTCTGGATCGAGCGCTTGGCCTTCTCCCAGCTCGCGCCGCCGAGCTTGTCGATGCGCGGCGCGTGGCCGTCGGATCCGCTGTAGCGCTGGATCAGGTTGAGGCGGTGCACGGGAACGAACAGCTTGTCGCCGTCCTGGTACTCGAGCCGCAGGAACTCGCCGCGCGCGAGCGCGAGGTCGAGCTCGACGAGCCCGCGGTAGCGGCCGATGCCGTGCTCGGCGTGCACCAGGTAATCGCCGTTCTCGAGCTGCGCGAGGCCTTCGAGCGTGGCGCCGTCCGGCCACTGCGAGCGCACGCGGCGGTGCTGGCGCGGGCCGAAGATCTCCTCCTCGGTGACGACTGCGAGCCGCTGTCCGGGGAGCTCGAAGCCCGCCGAGAAGTCGCACACGCGAATCTCGATGCGCCCCGGTGACGCCCAGCGCGCGATCGCGCGCGCGCCTTCGGCGATCTCGACCTCGAGCCCGTACTCGCGCAGCAGGTGGCGCAGCCGTTCGGCGCCCGAGCGCGTCGCGACGCAGAGCGCGCTGCGGAAGCCCGCCTCGCACCACGCGGCGAGCGCGTCGACGAGGGGCTCGAGCGCGCGCTCGCCGCTGCGCGCCGTGGCGAGCGCGCGCCGCAGCGCCTCGTGGTCCGCGCAGCGCAGCGAGATCGCCTCGACGTCGCTCTCGAGATCGACGACGTCGAGCCGCTCGAGATACACCGGCCGGCGGTCGCGCAGCCCGCGCTCGAGCTCTTCGAGCGAGA
>DASPGF010000123.1:0-2409 GCA_035620755.1 Myxococcota bacterium | reverse complement strand
CCCGGGATCACGATCCACTCGGGCACCCTCCAGTCGCTCTGCTGGACGATCTCGATGCCGACGGTCTTCTGGCCCTCGATGCGCAGGCTGTTCATCGAGTTCGCGAGATAGACGCCGTCGTTCTCCGCGACCTGCTTCACGATCTCCATGCAGCCGTCGAAGTCCGTGTCGAGCGCGAACACGATCGCGCCGTTGGCGACGGGCTGGATCAGCTGCGCGATCGAGACCTTGCCCCTCGGCAGGAACACGATCGCGGGGATGCCCGCCGCGGCCGCGTACGCGGCGAGCGCCGCCGAGGTGTCGCCCGTCGATGCGCACGCGATCGCGGGAATGCGCTTGCCGCGGTGCATCAGCTCCTTGACCATCGAGACCAGCACCGTCATGCCGAGATCCTTGAACGATCCCGTGTGCGTGTTGCCGCACTGCTTGATCCAGAGATCGCTGAGGCCGAGCTCGAGCTTGCCGTAGCGCTCCGCCCAGAACAGATTCGAGTTGCCCTCGTACATCGAGACGATGTTGTCGTCGGCGATGTCGGGCAGCACCCACTCCTTCTTGCCCCACACGCCCGAGCCGTAGGGCCAGTCGGTGCCGTGGCTGCGCGACTTGAACCGCTCCTTCCACTCGGCGGCCGGCGTCTTGCGCAGCTGCTCGATGTCGTGCACGACCTCGAGCAGCGCGCCGTCCTTGGCGCGGTAGACGATCTCGTCGAGCTCGTAGCGCTCCTGTGGATCGCGGATGCTCTGGAACCAGGCGCGCGGCGCCGGTCTGCGCATCGCTAGATTCCCTCTTCGATCCGAATCACCCGCGTCGGCGCGGTGAGATCCGGCAGCCGCTCGATCTCGGCGAGCGCCTCGCGCAGCACCGATTCGCGCACGGGATGGGTCTGCATCAGCACCGGCACGGACTCGCTGCGGCCGCCCTGTCCGGTCTGGCTCACGGATTCGATTCCGATCTCGTGGTCGCCGAGGATTCCCGTGATGTGCGCGAGCACGCCCGGGCGATCGAGCGCCGTGAAGCGCAGATAGACTCGCCCGACGAGATCCGCGAGCGGCAGGATCGGCTGCGCGACGAGCTCGTTCGGCAGATACGAGAGCGGTGCGACGCGGCCCGCGCCGCCGCGCCTCACCTCGCGCGCGATCTCGATCAGGTCGCCGACCACGGCGCTCGCGGTCGGCAGCTCGCCCGCGCCCGCGCCGTAGAACAGCGTCGGGCCGACCGCGTCGCCGATCACCGCGATCGCGTTCATCGCGCCGTCGACGCTCGCGAGCAGGCTCGACTTCGGGATCAACGTCGGATGCACGCGCGCCTCGATCGAGGGCTCGCCGTGCGGCCCGCGGTGCGCCTTCGCGATGCCGAGCAGCTTGATGCGGTAGCCGAAATCCGCGGCCGCGCTGAAGTCGACCGGCGCGAGCCCGCGAATGCCCTCGGTCGCGATCTCCTGGTAGGTGAGATCCGCGCCGAATGCCATCGCGACCAACAGCGTGAGCTTGTGCGCCGCATCGATTCCGTCGAGGTCGAAGCTCGGATCGGCCTCCGCGTAGCCGAGCTGCTGTGCGCGCCGCACCACGACGTCGAAATCGTCGCCGCTCGCCTCCATCTGCGTGAGCACGTAGTTCGTCGTGCCGTTGATGATTCCGTACACGCATTCGATGTGATTCGCGGCGAGACCCTCGCGCAGCGAGCGCAGGATCGGAATGCCCCCCGCGACGCTCGCCTCGAAGGCGACGTCGACGCCGCGCTTGCGCGCCGCGTCGAAGATCTGCTTGCCGTGCAGCGCGAGCAGCGCCTTGTTGGCGGTGACGACGTGCTTGCCGGCTTCGATCGCGCGCAATATCAGGCGCTTGGCGACCGTGTAGCCGCCGATCAGCTCGATGACGATATCGACCGCGGGGTCGTCGATCAGCGCGTCCGCATCCGAGTCGAAGCGGACTCCGGCGAGGTCGACGCCGCGATCGCGCTGCAGGTCGAGATCGGCGACGCGCACCAGCTGCAGCGGAAAGCCGAGCCGCCGCTGGATCACGTCCGCATTGCGCTGCAGCACCTTGACGACGCCGGTGCCGATCGTGCCGAGCCCGATCAGGCCGACGCCGACGCCGCGCGCGTGTGCCGCTGACTTTGCCAACCCGATCGCTCCCGCCGCTCCCGCACTTCGCTCGATCGAAGCTAATTGCCCAAGATTATTGAAGAAATTCAGCTCGGGCAAGGCGCCGGCGGCCGCTCCGCCGAGCCCGGGCGCTACGCGAGAAAGGGTATGATGAGCAGCGCGACGACGTTGACGAGCTTGAGCATCGGATTGATCGCGGGGCCGGCTGTGTCCTTGTAGGGATCTCCGACTGTGTCGCCCGTGACCGCGGCCTTGTGGGCCTCCGATCCCTTGCCGCCGTACTCGCCCATCTCGATCAGCTTCTT